>NZ_JBGOOV010000012.1:34065-136134 GCF_041439795.1 Shewanella sp. 5S214 | reverse complement strand
ATTAACCAGTAAGGCTCTGGTTTATAAGTGCCTTGGCTTTTCAGCATCATCGACTGAAAAGAGCGAACCAGATGGAAACCGATAGCGCATGACGGGGTAACTTGGCATGTGATTAAGCAGAAGTCAGCAGACGGCATAGTAGCCCAACGCCCATCGTAATGGTTGGGACATGGTGAAGGCCTGAACATTTAGAAGAAGGAGGAGTCTTGTCAAACTTGTCGATACCCACTACGTCGCCAGACGATTACTATCAGCAGCGTATTGATATGCAACCGGCCTTCAACAGCGATTTATTCCAACAACTGCTCGAACCTGAAAATCTACACCGAGCTTGGCGTCAAGTTAAAGCCAATAAAGGCGCGGCGGGCATCGATGGCATGACCATCGAAGCCTTCCCGCTCTGGATGCAACAAGGCGGCTGGCAACGGTGTAAATCTCAATTAGAGCGAGGTGAATACCAACCCTCAGCGGTCAGGCGCGTAGAGATCGACAAACCCGATGGCGGTAAACGCAAATTGGGGATCCCTAACGTCATTGACCGTGTGATACAGCAAGCTATTGCTCAAATACTCACGCCACTGTTTGATCCATTCTTCTCGACTAACAGCTTTGGCTTTAGGCCGAACAGAAATGCCAAACAAGCGGTACTGCAAGTAAGGGATATCATCAAACAGAAACGCAAATTTGCCGTCGATGTTGATCTGTCTAAGTTCTTTGACCGAGTTAATCATGATCTCTTGATGACTCAACTTAGAAATAAGGTGCAGGATAAGCGTCTGTTGGCGCTTATTGGTAAGTACCTTCGAGCAGGTGTGATGGTCAATGGCCAATTTGAAGCAAGCTTTGAAGGTGTGCCTCAAGGTGGCCCACTCTCGCCATTACTCTCTAACATTATGTTGGATAGTCTGGATAAAGAGTTGGAAAGCCGAGGGCATAAATTCGCCCGCTACGCGGACGACTTCATCATTTTGGTAAAGTCTATTCGAGCAGGAGAGCGGGTACTCAAGAGCATTACTCAATATCTGGCCACTAAGCTAAAACTGGCCGTTAATGAACAGAAAAGCCAAGTGGTTAAGGTAGGTCAAAGCAAGTTTCTTGGGTTTACATTTAACCGAGGCAAGATCCAGTGGCATGCTAAAACATTGCACATTTTCAAACAAAAGATGAGACGATTAACGAACCGAAACTGGGGCGTGAGTATGAGTTATCAGCTGTTTAAAGTGCGGCAATACATGCAAGGCTGGATCAACTACTTTGGCATTGCCAATGCTTATCAAGGATGTGTCGATTTAGACCACTGGATCCGACGTCGTATTCGTATGTGCTACTGGCGTCAGTGGCGAAAGCCACGGACCAAGGTACAAAACTTACTAAAACGTGGCGTCAGGATCCAAGCCGCTGTTGCTTGTGGGATCACAAGTAAAGGCCCTTGGCGTAGCTCTAAAACACCTGGGATACAGCAAGCGCTAAGTAATGAGTACCTTAAGAGAGCAGGATTATATTCATTGAGAGACGGATGGATCGCAGTTCAATATCCTAACCAGAAAGCTAGTTAGGTGTTCTAAATGAACCGCCCTGTGCGGAGCCGCATGCAGGGTGGTGTGGGGGCTGGAGGCTAGATACCTCCGGCTACCCGATTAGGTGACCGGCTTAAATGTAGCTAAACATAAATTATCAGCCGCCTGATCAAACCACCACCAACTAACTAATTCACCAGTAGATAGACACTTGAAAGCAAAAATAGATGCGCCATCATAGTGGCTATGGTTAATATCAACTAGTTCATATAGGCACCCAGAATCAATTTTTCCATTATTAGTAAAATCAGGATTATCCGCTTGAGAGATATATTGATTACCAATAACAAATGGATGATCTCGCCACGTAGAACCACTCATCGACATAATTACACCTAACAGCTTATTAGAGGGCCAAATAAATTTAAAGCCGGCCATTTAAGTTATTGATTAATATCATCCTACATTTACTATCTTATTGATGTAAAGCAGTTTTATTTAACTCCACTGACAAATAAAAGCGAGGTTGCGCGTTAAAAGTGGACTCAATATTCGACAGGAAATAAAAACACATTTATTTCAATACATTACAAAATAAACAAATTATTTATCGTACTACTTTAGTTTACTTATTAGCCGATTTAACTTAAAAACACGCCAAAACCATTACAACTATTTTTATACACAGTACACACTACATAAAGGTGGGCGACATAGCTGATACTGAATATTTATCCGACATTTGTAAGCCAGTTACAGATGAAGTTTAAAGCGGGGCGATCCCCATCGAAAATTATGCGTTTTTCAGCATTTTTCATCTGACATTATTGGCCACTGGCCATATCCAAAAAACTTAATTGGGTCAGGGTAAACTTTTATAAAAAGATAAGTTCTAAGTCATTATTGTCCAAACGCGTAGTTTGTTTGCTTTAAACATCCAAATTCAACTCTTAACTTGAGGGTGTTGAAGACTCTTTATAAAAGAACGCGTGAGCCTGACAAGACGTCAGGCTAGCTTTCGGTGGCCATGGATGGCCTATCGGAAGCGGTAGCATTTTCGAATAAGACCGAGGCGGTCTACAAGAGAGGTCAAAAGCTGGATCAATCCCCATGGCGACCTTTTCGCAGCTGTTGTTTTGTAAAAAGCGAAAATGTTACAGGGCAGCTGGGCTAATTCTTTTATAAAGAGTAAATAGGGAACAGCAGTAGGTTTGCTCTTACTCTGCTATGAGCAAAGCACCACGACGTTAGTGGCCGTAGGCCATAAAAAAGCTGGATTCCGGCTCAAAAAATAATGCCGGAATGACAGCAACATTGGCTCTACTCTATTGGTAAAGCTGCATCTCCGCCCCACACAGCCCAAGAACCATCGTATAAAACCGCTTGATGGTGTCCGGCTACATAGGAAGCTAAAATCAAAATACATGCGGTAATGCCTGAACCGCAACTAAACACTCGTTGAGCATTATTACTGGTATCTAAGGTCGCGAAAATGGTATGCAATTCACGAATCGATTTCATTTTAAAACCATTTAATACCCGCGCAAAAGGCAAGTTGAGCGAACCGGGAATATGACCACTGCGCATGCCCACTCTAGGCTCTGGTGAGGTACCATTAAAACGCCCTGCTGCACGTGCATCAATCACATCAACATTGGCATGACCAAGATGGGTTAACACAAACTCAGTGTCACACATTTTGTGTTGTTGCAAACGACCTTTGAAATCGCCTGAGTGAGTAGCAGATGAGAATTGGCGGATGGTATCTCGTCCTTCTGCTTGCCATTGTGGTAAACCACCATCGAGTACAAATACCTTATCAAAACCCATAGCTTTGAAAGTCCACCACGCTCGCGGGGCAGAATAAATACCTTGATTGTCGTAAATCACTACTGTGCTGTTATGGGTTATTCCCAATGACTGCGCAGCATCAGTAAACTGCTCAGCCGTTGGCATTGCATGAGTTTGTGATGATCGATGATCAAAAAAAAGCTTGTCCATTTGGCATGATAACGCGCCAGGGATAACGAAAAGTTCATCGTATACTAATGGCTCTTTTCCCAGCACAATTTCCATACTAGCATCAAGTAACACAAGCTCAGGATCATCAAGATGTAATGCTAACCAATCAGTTGTCACTAAAGGATTATTCACGATTAACCTCACTGCAATTTGTTTATAAAACAACAATATTGCACTGTCATAACGCAATAGCAAGTCATTCAGCTATTGATAGCAATTAACCTCATTGTGCTCGATTAATATCCATATCTTTATTCGCTGGATAAATGAAATCCTACACCTTAAATTGTGACACTAGCTGGTTTAACTGCTCAGCTAAACGGGCTATTTCAGCACTTGAACTGCGGGTTTGAGTTGAAGCTTGTGAGTTTTCTTCGGCGATACGTTTAACATTAATAATATTCTCATTAATGCTCTCAGCCACTGAACTTTGTTCTTCTGCGGCGCTGGCTATTTGCATGTTCATGTCATTGATCAAATTTACAGCATTCGTAATTGATTTTAGTGCAGTATTGGCTTTACTGGCTTGCGCTACACAATGTTCAGCTTGTGTTTTTCCTTGGCTCATCACAGAGACAGCATTTTCTGTTCCGGCCTGAAGTTGTTCAATAATGGTCTGGATTTCAGACGTTGACCTTTGAGTTCTCTCAGCAAGAGTGCGAACTTCATCAGCCACAACGGCAAAACCTCGCCCTTGCTCTCCTGCTCTTGCGGCCTCAATAGCAGCATTTAACGCGAGTAAATTGGTTTGCTCTGCAATACTTCGAATAACACCTAAAATGGAACTGATGTTTAGGACTTCTTTTTGCACTTCGTGTAATTTCTCTGAGGAATCATTCACACTCGATGACAGAGAATTGATAGAGGTTATTGTTTGGTCCACAACTTGTGAACCTGATAATGATTCAATATTTGCCTGATTAGCGGCATCGGCCGCTTTTGCCGCACTATCTGCAACATCATGAACGGTTGCAGCCATTTCATTCATTGCGGTGGCAACCATATCCGTTTCAGATTCTTGTCGAGAAATCCCATTGGACGTTTGTTCTGTGACAACAGCGAGCTCTTCAGATGCTGATGCTAACTCAATACTGGCGGCATTAATTGTGGTGAGCATCAGTTTTAATTTAGTTGACGTGTCTTGAATAGCATTGAGCAACATACCCGTTTCATCTTTACTGCTACTCTCTAACCGAACCGTTAAATCGCCTAAAGCCAATTGATTTGCCGCATTAACAGCGGTTTGGATGGGCCGAGTAATACTGATGGTAAGAAGATATGCAATAACGAGCCCTATGGCGATTGCAGCAATAGACATGATCAATGTGAACTGAATACTGTCTGCAATGGTGACATCAAGCTCAGAGCCTAATGCTTTTTGCTCATTCATTACTGAGAGTTTGATGTCTTCTGTGGCATGAGCGATTTTAGGGCCATGCACATCTAAAACATTTTTAATTAAGTTATTTCTGCTGACAATAGAATCATGTACCTGATTCATTGATGCTAAGTAAATTTTATGATTTTTTTCAAACTCGAGCATTAAACTTCTTTGCTCGCTTTGATTAAGGTTTTTATCGAGTTGATCGAGCTTAGTGGCCATCAGATTAGTCATTTTCTCAAGGGCTAAGCCAAAATCACTTTCTTGATTAGTTTGCAAATACTTCACCATAAATAAACGCCCCATTAGCAGGGTGTCTTTAACATAACTGGCATAATAAACCGCTTGATTATCTTCATTATCATTTGACGATTGAATAAGACTTTCTATGATGGCAAGCATTCTCTCTCCGCTTGGTACCAGCTGAGTGTCATTGATTTTATGTCTTTGTCGAATCAACTCAACAACCTGCTCAAATGATTGTTGGTAAGTGCGAAATGATTCTTCAACAAAGGTAATCTGTGCAGCTCGCTCAGGCGCCTTGATTTGCTTTTTCGCTTCCTCAAGGTAAGTTTTCATTTTGGTCACATCACTGTTGTACTCGACTAAATCTTCATCAGACTGACTGATGAGATAATCTTTCACCTTAATACGCACCAATAACATATTAGCCTGAAGTCTTCCGGCGATATTCGTGTCTTGTGCTAGTGATTTATAATGAAGAAAACTCGAACCAGATGAGTTAAGTGCGCTAATGCTAGTCACCACAACAATTGCAAGTAGTATGAGCACCAAACCAAAACCGCCACTGATTTTTGCACCGAGCTTTAGATTGTTAAACATGAGTCACCTCAAATAATATCAACTAGCAAAATTATGATTAGCTGAATGTCGCCATCAACAGCTAAAAGGATATAACCAGCAAATATTATTACCAACATCTTGCCAACATATCAATTTAAATAATTGATTTGAAATGCTAAAAACCATATTTATCAACCAATAATAAAACTAAAGGTTTACATAAAAATTGATTGTTAATACTTAAAGCTAGTGTTAAATAAAGAGTAAATAAGAAATACAAAGGTAACTAAACAACAATGAAAACTGAGAAAGTGGCAGGAAACTACTAGGACAATAGTCGCTGGATGAACCATATTTGGCGGCAGTACTCACCACATAAGGGGGGCTAGAAAGGTGTTACTTTTAGCAATATGCTTTTGCATCTATGCTGATATGTTAATCATAAATAAACCGTGAGATCATCCTGCAATCAATTTATCATCTGACTAATTTTGAATCATTTATACACTGTGGTTTAGGGCGAGTAATCACATTCTTTAGCTTGAATACCTACTAATAAAAAGCCCTTTATTAGCAAATAAAGGGCTTTTCAAATCTAAAACCTTAGTGACTATAGAGCAATCCAAGTCGCTTTAAGTTCAGTGTACTTATCAAACGCATGTAATGACTTGTCGCGGCCATTACCAGACTGCTTATAACCCCCAAATGGAGCCGTCATGTCACCACCGTCATAATGGTTTATCCACACCATACCGCTGCGTAGCGCTTTAGCCGTTTTATGGGCTTTACTTAAGTTTGAGGTCCACACACCAGCAGCTAGGCCATAGATAGTGTCGTTGGCAATCTTAATGGCTTCTTCCATGCCATCAAATTCGATAACCGATAACACAGGACCAAAAATCTCTTCACTGGCAATTTTCATGTCATTTTTAACATTACTGAAAATAGTCGGTTGCACAAACATGCCGCCGGTTTCTACCATCACTTGTTTGCCGCCATCAACTAAGGTAGCACCTTGTTCGCTGCCGCTTTTAATATAGTTCAATACATTAGTGAGCTGTTGTTGATCGACCATAGCACCACAAGTGGTTTTAGGATCAAGTGGATGCCCTGGTTGCCAGCCCTGCATTTGTTCAACTATCAACTTGATTAACTCATCTTTAACGCCTGACTCAACCAATAAGCGAGAACCAGCAGTACACACTTCGCCTTGGTTAAACGCAATCGCTACCGCAGCGGCTTCTGCTGCCGCTTTCAAATCTGGTGCATCGTTAAACACAATGTTTGGGCTCTTACCACCAGCTTCCAACCATACGCGCTTCATGTTCGACTCACCCGCATAAATCATTAACTGTTTGGCAATTTTTGTTGAACCGGTAAATACCAAAGTATCAATGTCCATGTGCAACGCCAGCGCTTTACCCACTGTATGACCAAAACCAGGTAATACGTTTAATACGCCGGCTGGAATACCAGCTTCAATGGCTAACTGGGCCATACGAATAGCGGTTAATGGTGATTTTTCTGATGGCTTTAAAATCACACTATTACCTGTCGCTAATGATGGCCCTAGCTTCCAGCACGCCATAATCATCGGGAAGTTCCACGGTACAATCGCGGCAACCACACCAACGGCTTCACGAGTGATCATGCCAATTTCGTTATGGGCTGTTGGCGCTATTTCATCATAAATTTTATCGATTGCTTCACCAGACCAACGGATAGCACGGGCAGCACCGACAACATCAACCCCTTTAGAATGCTGAATGGGCTTCCCCATATCTAGGGTTTCGAGTAACGCCATTTCATCGGCATTGGCTTCAAGTAAATCGGCAAACTTAATCATGACTTCTTTACGTTTTACTGGTGGTAAATTAGCCCAGGTACCCGCTTCGAATACTTCACGCGCATTGGCAACAGCAAGGTTTGCATCGGCTAAATCACAGCTCGCGACTTTGGCAAGAACTTTGCCATCAATTGGGCTGATACAGTCGAAAGTGTCACCAGACACAGCACTTTGATATTGACCATTGATAAATGCACTGCCATTGATTTGTAAACTTGCTGCCAGTGCTTCCCAATCGCTACGACTTGTTGGAGTACTCATTGTGACCTCGAAATAATAAATGGATTGATAAACACCAAAACTAAGAAATAAAGCAGGTGCCAAGACTAATTTGTGCCGTCTAAAATGGATTACTGACACATTTATGTTAATCAATATTGTCACCTGATTATGCTGAACAGCAAGAAATTTTCAATATATTTTACAAAATAGGCACATTTAGTTTAAATAAATGCACAAAACACTTTTATGTTCATTATTTTTGACATAGCATAGCGAATATTCGTCACTCATTATTTAATCAGTTTAAGATGAATCCCTAATAATTGTAGCTATCAATGTAGAGTCAATTTATGAGCGAATATAAGCAAAATGGAATCAGCGATTCATCACAATCTTGGCCAAATATGGCGCACTTTTGGATGCCATTTACCGCCAACAAGCAGTTTAAAGCCAATCCACGTCTCCTTGTTTCGGCACAAGGAATGTATTACACCGATATTGAAGGCAATAAAGTACTCGATGCTACCGCAGGTCTATGGTGTTGTAATGCGGGACACGGAAGGCAAGAGATCTCAGAAGCGGTAAGTAAACAAATTAGCCAAATGGATTATGCGCCGTCGTTTCAAATGGGTCATCCACTTGCATTTGAATTAGCGCATAAACTCAGTCAGCTCAGTCCAGATGGATTAGATAAGGTATTTTTTACCAATTCAGGCTCAGAATCGGTTGATACTGCACTTAAAATGGCACTTTGTTATCACAGAGCCAATGGTCAGGCATCTCGAACGCGCTTTATCGGCCGTGAGCTTGGCTATCATGGTGTCGGTTTTGGTGGCATCTCAGTGGGTGGCATTAGTAATAACCGTAAAACATTCAGCCAACAATTACTGCAAGGTGTTGATCATCTGCCTCACACTCTCGACATTGCCAATAATGCTTTCAGTCATGGTTTACCTCCACATGGCTTAGATAAAGCCGAAGTGCTTGAGCAACTGATTACGTTACATGGCGCGGAAAATATTGCCGCGGTCATTGTCGAGCCGATGTCAGGATCAGCAGGGGTTATTCTGCCACCAGACGGTTACTTAGCGCGCCTGCGTGAAATCACTCAAAAACACGGTATTTTGCTTATTTTTGATGAAGTGATCACCGGCTTTGGCCGTGTTGGTGCTGCTTTTGCCAGTGAACGCTGGCAAGTGACGCCAGACATGATTACCACAGCGAAAGCGATTAATAACGGTGCAATTCCGATGGGCGCTGTATTTGTCAGTAATACCATTCACGATACATGTATGAATGGCCCTAATGAGTTAATTGAATTCTTCCATGGTTACACTTATTCAGGCCATCCGGTTGCCGCAGCGTCAGCACTTGCAACTTTATCAATATATGAAGATGAGCAGTTATTTGAACGCGCTAAGGGACTTGAGGCTTACTTTGAACAAGCCGTTCACAGCCTTAAAGGACTGCCAAACGTCATTGATATTCGCAATACCGGTTTAGTGGCAGGTATCCAACTGGCACCGAGCGATAAAGGTGTGGGTAAGCGAGGTTACGCCATTTTTGATCACTGCTTTAGGCAAGGTGCCTTAGTGCGAGCAACCGCTGACATCATCGCGTTATCACCGCCATTGATTGTAGAAAAATCACAAATCGACGACATGGTTAATCACATAAGCGATGCGATTAACGCGGTTGGTTAATCGTTTTTAAATACCCATTTCTTGAATACCTATTTTGCTTAAAAGGATCCAGTTCATGCTTAACATTACTCATTTTGTCGATGGGCAACACACACCAGCGAGTCAGCGTAATCAAACAATCTATGATCCTGCTACGGGTGAAACCCGTGGCCAAGTATCACTGGCGAGTCATGAAGAAGTGAGCTTAGCGATTAGTGCGGCCAAAAAAGCTTACCAAACCTGGTCACAAGTCACGCCACTCAACCGTGCTCGGGTATTATTTAAATTTAAAGCCTTAGTCGAGCAACATGTTGATAAATTGGCACAATTAATCACTCTTGAACACGGCAAAGTATTAGATGATGCTAAAGGTGAAATCACCCGAGGGCTAGAGGTCGTTGAGTTTGCTTGTGGCATTCCACATTTGCTCAAAGGCGAACATACTCAGCAAGTCGGTGGCGGTGTTGACTCATGGTCAGTTAACCAATCATTAGGTGTGGTGGCGGGTATTTCTCCGTTTAACTTTCCAGTGATGGTGCCAATGTGGATGTTCCCTATCGCGATAGCCTGCGGTAATGCTTTTATCATGAAGCCATCTGAAAAAGATCCAAGTGCAGTAATGTTTATTGCCGAATTGCTTAAACAAGCCGGTCTACCTGATGGTGTATTTAACGTTATCAATGGTGATAAAGAAGCGGTTGATACCTTGTTAACTCACCCTGATATTCACGCTGTCAGCTTTGTTGGCTCAACCCCTATTGCTGAATATATTTACAGTACAGCTTCTGCTCACGGTAAACGTGTACAGGCGTTGGGCGGTGCTAAAAATCATATGTTATTGATGCCAGACGCTGACTTAGATCAAGCAGTCAATGCGTTAATGGGGGCGGCATACGGTAGTGCCGGTGAGCGCTGTATGGCGATTTCAGTCGTATTGGCGGTTGGTGATGTGGCTGACAAATTGGTGGAAGCATTACTGCCACAAATTAGTGCCTTAAAAGTGGGTAGCGGTGTGACGCCAGAAATGGACATGGGGCCGTTAATTTCGGCGCAACACTTAGCCAAAGTACGTGATTACGTTGATGCTGGCGTGAATGAAGGCGCGACGTTAGTGGTTGATGGCCGTGATATCAGCATTAGCGACCACCAGCAAGGTTACTTTTTGGGAGCATGCTTATTTGATCATGTCATGCCAAACATGAGCATTTACCAACAAGAAATCTTTGGCCCTGTATTAGCAATAGTGCGAGTCGATACCTATGCCGAAGCCTTGGCGTTAATTAACCAACATGAATTTGGCAATGGCACCGCCATTTTCACTCAAAGCGGCCAAGTTGCACGCCATTTTTGTCACCATGTTGAAGTGGGTATGGTCGGAGTGAATGTGCCCATTCCGGTACCAATGGCATTTCATAGTTTTGGGGGGTGGAAACGCTCACTATTTGGGCCTCTGCATATGCACGGACCTGATGGAGTGCGTTTTTATACTAAGCGAAAAGCCATTACCGCTCGCTGGCCACAAGCTAAAAGCGACAGTAACGAACCTTCAGCATTTATCATGCCTACGATGAAATAAGTGAATATGATGAACAAAAACATTAGCGATATTACCGTGTTTAGTCGCCAATCAACTGCGGTTGAGTCTTATCACTTGGCCAATGAAAAACTGATAACAGGTAATCCATTACAGTCAGTACAAAATCATTTTGAAAGCCCATGTAAGCAATTTAATGTCGGTATTTGGCAAAGTGAGTCTGGCAGTTGGAACATTAATTATAGCGAATATGAATATTGCGACATTCTCGAAGGCACTAGCATCATCACTGACAGTCAAGGCCAACGCTTAACCGTCAGTACGGGTGATAAATTTGTTATTCCAGCTGGATTTACCGGCACATGGGAAGTGGTTAATCACTGTAAAAAAATCTACGTTATGTTTGAACAACAGTAACGTTTAACCGCCATGCGGTACAGACGAAACCATGACGGTTTTGCTTCTGATAAGTGGCATACGCAGTAGCTAGATAGCTCAATATCAGTCACTGTATTTTATGTAAATGGAGATAATATCGTGTCGAAAACATTTAAAAGAACGCGAATTGCACTGTTAAGCGGATTAACGTTATCAGCTACTCTTCTGGCTCCGTTAGCCACGGCAGAAGTATCTGGTGCGGTCACTGTAACCAACGATTATCGTTTCCGTGGAATATCACAAACCGCTGGGGATCCAGCGCTACAAGCTAATATCGATTGGAGCCATGAAAGTGGTTTTTTTGTCGGTGCTTGGGGCAGTAATGTCGATTTCGATGAGCCAGATTACAATGGCCCTGACGTCGAAATAGACTTGTATGCTGGTTACTATGGTGAACTTAACGACGATACCAGTTATGACTTAACCTTATATCGTTACAACTACCCAGGCGAAAGCGACCTCGATTATTTAGAGATTAGCGCAGGTATCGACTTCAGTGGTTTCAGAGCAGCCTATTGGTATACGAATGACTACGGTGGAAGCGATCTTGATCTGCACTATACCGAAATCAATTATGGCTGGGAGTTTGCCGAAAACTGGAGTTTAGACCTGCATTATGGCTACAACTTTGGTGACGCCATTGATGATGGTGAAGGTTTTGACAGCTATTCAGATTACTCTGTGGGCGTATCAACCGAAGTCTCTGGTTTTGGCTTATCTTTAGCTTATTTAGACACCGACATGAGTGGTGATTACAAAGTAAGCTCTGGGCTATATAAAAACTCAGGCACAGTACTAGCCAGCGTTAGTTACGCATTTTAACCCCTAGGGGTTAATTGCTACGCAACAGCGCTGATCATTGTTTATCGTATTATCACTAGCCCATTGTGGCTCACTATGTACAAGTTGCAATGTGACATGAGTGTTGGCGATTAAACGGTTATCAGCCGGTGTTAAAAACAAAAAACCGCATAATGCGGTTTTTTTTATGGTTAAACCATAAACTAAGATTGGATATTCATTATAAAGGTCATAAAGCAGAAGTTATTTGGTCGACAATCCATTTAGCGATTGCCCTTGGGCTTGCTTTTTAACGCATTGCCAGCCGTCAGCAATATGTTGTAATTGTTCGCGTCGCTGCGGGAATTTATCAGCTAAATCGAGCATTAAAGATGTTTGGATTTCACAGATTTCGGCCCAACGACTAGCATTAGAGAGTGACATATTTAGTCCTTAAATAAGTTATACATCCATTTACATGCACCTGCATCGTCATTAAATGTAGCACATATTCATCGTTTATAAAGCCATTTCGATAACTAAACCAGCCTAAAGATCACCCCCTCAGATATCCATTATGCCCTAGGTTAAATGACAGCAAATTTGCTTTAGGCAGCACTCAAATGACAAAATCATCTTGGATTAATCAATAAGGTCTTAACCATAGAATTTAACTTGGATCTAGCGCATATATTTTAATAAATTAGCATTGCATCCAGAGCGTAGCATAGTATCTTATGGTAATAGCCATCGTATAAATATACGGTTTAAAGGAGCAAACTATGGTTGATACCATCATCAAAGTACTGATTATTGCAGTATTATTTTTTCTGGCCTACAAACTGATTTTTAGTGGTAGCCGTGGATTAACCCTTTTTGAAATGCATTTCAAAGATGGCAAACTCAACAGACATAAAGGCAAAATACCAGAGAAGTTTGAGCGAGACTGCCGTGCAATCGCTAAATCAAACAAACTCACTTGCACTGTTAGAGCGGAAAAGTCAGGTGACGTGCGTTTACATGTTTCGGCCAATATAGGCGATAACCTAGTACAACAGATCCGCAATCAGTTTCCATTTGAGTATTACGATAAAAAACATGTTGATGCGTCTAAGCTTAAAGGCTAATACAGCTTAATGACGAACATAAAAAATGGACTCTAAAGAGTCCATTTTTTATGTTCGCAGAGCACCAGCCTATAGCTTGGTCCGCTAATTAATCAGCTTGCTTAGCAATAACTAAAGTGACCTGAGCAACGGTAACACCAAACTTAATGATGTCACTTTTATTGATAATGGTTTGGTCATCGACTAAAAACATCCAATCATCAAAATGCACTTGATACTCACTGCCATCTACAGCTAATTGCATATCATAGCGCCAGCGTAATGCGCTGCCGCGCGACTCACCCTCTGCAATACCTAATATATCATTGGCTGTGCCTTGGTAAATACCATTACCTTTGTCAGTAATTTTCCATACTCGAGTTTGTTTTTCGCCATCATCGTAAACAAACCATTCGTTAATCACACCTTGCTTACCTTGTGGCGTGTCGGTCCAGTGCGCTTCCATAGTCACGGTAAATTTACGCGTCACCTTGCCAGAAAAATCTTGTACTATGCCTGCCGCCGTTAGCTTACCGTCAAAAAATGTGGCTAAGTCTAACTTAGGCGTCGTTTGTTGATAATCTTCAATCGAGGCTGATGAACATGACATCACACCTAAAAGTAATCCGCTAAACAAACACACATGAGCAAACTTTTTAATCATGCCGCGCGCTGAGACAGATATCTTTTGAGGTATGGATAATAGACTGGTGCGCATTAGTTGACTCCAATTAATTGTTTACGTAATTCGGGGTGACTGGTTTTTTCTGACAACCAGATATCGAGAAAAGCTTCAGGGAACTGACTGTTATTAACTTGATAATATGGCTTATCATTAAGTAAAAATGCTGCATCTTCAGGCGTGTTAACTCTAAACGTGAGTCTATCGCCCTCTTTAACATCAGGCCATGCTTTGACTATCTGTTGACGATAAAGCTCAATATTATCTTTAGTTAACCCCAAATGTTGCCATTGCTCAATTGTCGCATCAACCAAATCACTGGCATCAATATCGCGGTGATATTGGATGTCGAGAGTCATTGGAAATCGATTAGCTTGATATTTACCGTCGATGGAAAATAATTTAGCGCTATATATATCCAGCCACAGAAGACTCATGTCGGCTGTGCCAACTTCAATCAGTGGCACATCAGCTGTGTCGGCTTTAACCAAGGGGGCTGTTGTCGCAATATGTGAAACACTGTCACCATCATTAGCAAAAGCATCACTGACACTCAACATGACAATAAGTGCTAATACCAGTGCGCCCACCACACCAAAGATTAATTCTGCTAACCAGTGCATCGATTGGGGTATCTGCCAATGTGGCTGCGATTTAGCAGCCTTGGTTAAGGTTTTCATCTAGGATTCTCCAAAACGAGAGCCACCGTTGTAATACGGGAGTTTTTTGCTACTGATTATTAACAGTACGGGAAATAAGCCACTCCAGATCAGTGCCAATATCAGTGCACTCCAAGCATCTCCCAATGGCAGCTCAACTGCATCAAATTTAGCGCCAGCAAGATAACTTAAACAACCAAATACCCCACCCAATACTGACTGTAACCACAGAGGGAGCTTTCTGAACACAGATAAGCTGTAGTCTAAACAAAGTGCAAAATAAAGCCATAATAGTCCCAACCAATAAGGGATATTAGCGAATTCAAATACGCCAAACCACACCAATAGACTATCAACCGCGATGCCAATTGCCCCACAAACAACCATAACTAATGCATCATGACGCGCTGATGGTGACAATAAAAAGTGACTAATGATCAATAAAATAGACAGTAATAAGAGTTGATTTTGAGCCAGTACTCCCGCCCACCAAACTAATTGGAAGCACACGGCGTTAATTAAGATAAATAACGTTGGCGGAATACCGTAAGAAGACATAACACCTCACACACAGGATGAGACGTCCCGGTAATATATTACCGGGGATGTAAATAGCCAGAAAACACTATCATTGATTAAGATCGGTATTGAGGACGCACGGCAACTAAATGCACTGTACTTGTAGTACGTTCTAAAAAACCTCCTTCGCAGTAGCTCAGATAAAACTTCCACATACGAATAAAGTCATCGCCATAATTTAAGGCTTTTATTTTGTCGTAAGCGGCATCAAAATTCTCATGCCAATGCTTTAAAGTACGTGCATAGTCTTTACCCATATCATCAATAGACCAGGTGACCATGTCGGTTTTCTTGGCGATGTGACGAGTCATTTCACTCACCGACGGTAAGCAACCGCCGGGGAATATATAGCGCTGTATAAAGTCGACACTCTTGCGATAGCTATTGTAACGTTGGTCGGCAATAGTAATCGCCTGGATAAGCATGCGCCCGTCTGGTTTAAGCATATGCTGAAGTTTTTCGAAAAAACCGCCTAAATATTCGTGGCCGACAGCTTCAATCATTTCAATCGATACGACTCGGTCATATTCACCCGTCAATAAACGATAATCTTGTTTCAACAAGGTAATACTATTTTCAAGCCCTTCTTGCTTCACTCGCGCTAGTGCATAATCGTACTGAGCATCGGAAATGGTCGTGGTAGTAACATGCACGCCATAATGTTTCGCCGCATAAATGGCCAAAGCGCCCCAACCGGTACCAACTTCAAGCAAGGTTTGACCTGGACTTAAATCTAAACGCTCACAAATGGTGTGCAACTTATGCAATTGTGCTTCATTTAGACTGCTATCATCTGCCGGATAAAGTGCACTTGAATACATCATTTCTGGGTCAAGAAACTCTTTATACATGTCATTACCTAAATCGTAATGCGCCAGAATATTTCGCTTAGAGCCGGTTTCAGAATTACGATTAAATACATGTTTAATACGATTGATACCATTGCTCAACCATGAAAAATAACGCTCTATATTGTCTAGCAAGGCTAAGTTTTTAGCAAAAATCTGCACCACTTTGGTCAAATCAGGGCTACACCAATGGCCTTGAATATAAGCTTCACCAGCGCCAATTGAACCGCCAAACACCACTTGACGGTAAAAGTTAGCATGCTGAACCTGCATTGTGGCGTGCACATCGCTTTTAGGATCGCCAAATTCTGAAGTTTGATTACCATCAACAATCGTTAAATGACCTTCAGCAAGATGCGCTAATGCGCGAAGAAGAATTTTCCTTGCCAGGCTGTCAGATAAACTCGCTTGAGTCATGCTACTTTCTGTCACCATATTTTCCATGTCATTTCTCCAGTTCATACACTGTCTTATTCGATCGCTTTATTGGCGTAATGCAACTGTAATACGTGATAACCACTTATTTGGTTTACATTTTTCAATAATGATTAATTCAACTTAACGGTCTGCTTGCCAACAAATGGGATCCGTTTAATAAATAACTTCATAGCTTGCCAATAAATACCCAACATAATTTTGAGCGTCATCAATGGGTAACCCAACATAAATTGGCGTATCGAACTTGAGGTAATCAGTTGGCGTTTTAACACTAAACCAGCATCAAATAGCTTATCGTTGTTGGCATTTCTATTTTCAATAGTCACTTTCAAATGTTTAGCTGGGGGCGTAATACGCCACAAGTAATGCATATCTAAGTTCATAAAAGGCGACACATGAAACACTTTGTCTGTTTGAGTAGTATTGGCAATATCCACCAGATAACAATGACGCTCATTCCAAGGAGTATTACTCACCTCAGCGAGCATATAGATTAGCTCATCTTGATGATAACAAAAGTAAAAATTGACCGGACTAAAATAAAAACCAAAATGGCGTATCTGCCCAGAAAATATCACTTTATCGCATATTTGTGTAGCACCTAAATGCTCAATGGTTGCCAACACGCGATGTTTCAATGCCACAGCATCAGAGCCTACACAAGCTTGGCTTAACGCAAGTTTCTCACCAAATTGCTGCTCAAGCGCATTGAGATAATCGCTAGGCTTAAATTTAAGTGGGGTAAACTTGTCTGTTGAAAACAACTTACTCACCGCCGTTAATGCTGGCAGTTCATCTAAATCAATTGCCATCATCGCAATGTTATAACCGAAACTGTGCACCTTAGGCGTATGACGGCGATGGTTAACCTTGCCACAATAAATGCCACTGTTTAATTGATCATGTTTCATTACCGATGTGGGTTGATTCATAAACTAATCCCAAAAAGATCGCATACTTCAACCGCACTCCGAACGCCGTCTTCATGAAATCCGTTGTGCCAGTAAGCTCCCGCAAAGTAGGTATTGTGTTTACCATTGATAAGCGATCTTTTTGCTTGAGACTTCATGCTGGCATCATTAAATACTGGGTGAGCATAATTAAACTTACGCAAAATTTTACGTTCGTCAATTAACGCCGTTTGATTGAGGGTGACACAGAATGTTGGCGCACTGGCTGGTAAACACTGCAAAATATTCATGTTATAAGTCACACTGGCAGGACGCTGGGCAATATCTTGCTGATTTTTACCATCTAAACGATAATTCCAACTTGCCCATGCCGCTTTGCGTTTAGGCAGCAGATTAATGTCGGTATGTAATACCACTTCATTATTCTGGTATTCCATTGCACCTAACACGTCAATCTCGTCTTGAGTAGCATCAGTTAACATCGCTAATGCCTGATCGCTATGGCAACTTAATACCACATCATCAAAACGCTGCCATTCCCCTTTAGCCACTTGAACATATACGCCATCATCGCTGCGCTTAATACCTGTAACGGGAGAATTAAGCTGAATGCGATCTTTGAAAGGTGCCGTTAAAGCAGGAATATAACTGCGCGAACCGCCTTCAAGTACATACCACTGCGGGCGATCATTAATATTTAATAATCCATGATGTTGGAAAAAACGAATGAAAAATCGCAGTGAAAAACCGCGCATATCATCAATACTGGCAGACCAAATAGCGGCGCCCATGGGTAAAATGTAATGCTCACAGAAAAAGGCAGAAAAACCTTGCTGGTCAAGATATTCACCTAGTGAAGCCGTAGGGTATTTATCTGCCTCATAAATCACTTTACAACCATTGTTAAACCGAACTATCTCGCCTAAAAACTTGTAAAAACTTGGACGAAATAAATTACGGCGCTGGGCAAATAAACTCCACAAATTATGGCCATTATATTCAAGCCCCGTGAGTGCATTGTTAACACTAAAGCTCATTTCAGTGGGTATCGATTTAATCTTAAGTTGCGCCATTAATGTTTCAAAAAGCGGATAAGTACGATCGTTAAACACAATAAAGCCTGAGTCGATTGCGTATTGCTGGCCAGCAACTTCTACATCTATGGTAGCTGTATGACCACCAATATAATCATTAGCCTCAAACACAGTTACCGTGTGTTCCCGGCTGAGTAAGTGGGCACTCGTTAGGCCTGCAATTCCACTACCTATTACAGCAATATTTTTCATTTCGTTAATCCCTGACACTAATACTTTATTGTTGATTGACTTGAGCAAGCTATTTAGGAGCCAATAAAGACACTAATAATTTTTCTGGCAATAAAGAGGCTAATTTAAGTAACCAAGTGAATTTGGTTGGAAAATGGATCTCACATTTCTGGCGTTGCATACCGTTATAAATGGCCACAGCGGCTTGCTGAGGCGAGATTTGCATTGGCATAGCAAAGTCATTTTTAGCGGTTAAGGGGGTTTTCACAAAACCTGGGCAAATCACGCTAACCCCAATCCCATGTTTGGCAAGATCAACTCGTAAACTGCGACCTAAATAAGTAATGGCCGCTTTTGATGCGCCATAGGCTTCGGCACGCGGAAACGGCAGATAGGTGGCGCTTGAACTCATCAGCCCCAGCTGAGCACCACGGCCTAAAAGCGGTAAAAAATGTTCTAGACAATAACCCATAGCAACCACATTGGTATTGATCACTCGCGCAAATAAAGCTGAGTCAAAATGCAATGCATCATCAATGTATTCGCAGCTTCCGGCATTCAATACAACTTGCTGTAGCTGCCAACCATTATGCTGCAATAGTTGCTTAAGCTTAGCGGCGGCGGCTTGTACCTGCTCATTATCAGTAATATCAAATTCTAACGGTGTGGCGCCGGTAATCGCCTCTAATGCTTGAGCATTTCGGCCACAAGCTATTACAGCAATACCTTTTTCAAGGTAATATTCAGCTAAAGCTAACCCAATACCTGAGCTGGCTCCAGTAATTAATACGGCCTTGGAACTCGCGTTAACAGTTGCCATTACTTCGCCACCCTATTTTTAAGTAAGCCGATGAGACCTCCTAAAAAAGGCACTTGCTCATAGAGCATTTGTCCTAGGTCAAAGTAGTCTCTATGAGAAAATATCTTATCGGAAAATTTAAGTTGCGACATGCCTTCAACATTTATTAGCTGGCCTTTACTTAATTTAGGATGTGTATAACTCATGGTCCAATACAAAGCGGCTTGCTGATTATCAGCACTGATGACCACTTCTTTGATATCAAATTCAATGTGGGTGACGTTTTGATACATGTTGGCAAAATAATGCGTTAATGCTTCCATGCCCTGGACATGATGCATCGGATCTCTAAAGCAAATATCATCGCGATAGACTTGACTGAGTAGAAACAAATTATCTTTATTGAGCTGTTGATACATATTAATAAAGGCATCAACAATAGCCGGATGACCACTCACAGACGCAGAATTGTCCGTATTTAATGGTACTGATTGAGTATCAACTATCGATTGTGCACCTTGCATTAACAGACTCCTACCACGCGACCCTAAAAACTCACGGAACATAAATATAACAATGCCTTATGTGACAATCAGATAAAAGCATTTAATGACCGTGAAACAAATAAAAACTTATGGGGGTTGATACGACATACTCGCAAAAGTAGATCAACATGTTAAATGAGCCACACAGCAAAACGCCTAAGCAAAGCTTAGGCGTTAATAAAGTCAGTAATAGTGTGTTTTATTCAGAAACTGAGTAACCTGTTTTGGCCACTGGATGCCAGTATTTATCAACTTCCTGTTGAATAAATGCGTGTTTCGCCTTCATCGCGTCGGCTTCAACAAAGCCAATAGCAGCGTGGGCTTTTTCTTTGGTACTGTAATCTGGGTACTCAACTTCAGTAACTGACATTTGACTTAATATGCGGGCCAATGCTTGACGGGCATAAATAACCTGTTCAGTCGATTTATCCAGTAGTTCAATCCCCTCTTTAGGGTTATGAGCATACATACCATGCGATGCAGTGGCAAAATCCCAACGCCATTGTGAATGACGAATAGCCATAATCGCATCATTCATTTGCGCCCATGTAGCCCCCGCATCCCACGCAGCTTTGGCTTCGTAATGCGCCTTAATCAGCAATGACTCTACATGTCGTGCTTTGGCATCAATAGTAGCTTTGGTTTTATCAAGCTTTTTGGTGATGGCCGCTTTACTGCTATGACAATTTACACAACTACGATCAAAATTGTCTAATGCACCACCAACCTTATGGTCAGTAAATGTAGCGCCTTTTTCATCGGTCGCAGGCGGCATATGACAGGTTATACAGGTCACGCCTTGCTTAGCGTGAGCCGAACGACTCCAATGTTCAAACTCTGGATGACGCGCTTTTAATATTGGGGTTTTAGAAATAGGGTGGATCCATTCGTAAAAGCGACGTGTGTCGTAATACTTTTCAATTTCATCGGCAGTGCTGCCAAAAATCCATGGAATATTAACCTTGTTATTATTTTCAGGCTGGAAATAATAACTCACATGACATTGACCACAAACCTGTGCCCCTTGCATTGTGTGGTTTTGCCTATCAAAAGGCAGTTTAATTTTTGCCATCGCATCTTGTGCATGTGGTCGAGGTAATGCGAGTTTAGCACTGCCATCAACATGACAATCACTGCAGTAAACAACGGATTTGATTTCACGGCCTAAATCGACAAAATTGGCACCTGAAAAACCTTGAATACCCATTTCTTTAATCAATCTAGGGGCATCGGGTGTTTTACAGGTCCAGCAACTGGCTGATAAACCTTTGTCACCTTCAGCTATTGCAACACCAGTTCGCAAGGTATGTGTCACGTCAGCTACAGCAAACTGATGCCCGCGAGGGCTATGATATTCTTTGGCAAATGATGAACCAGCCCATAAAATGATATTGGCAGGATATTGCGCCAGTATATCGTCTCGCTCTACTTGGTCTTCGGTTGCTTGCCAAGAGTCATATTGCTGTGGAAACTTTAGTTGATTAGGATCCACCTCAGCACCTTTGAGCGACCAAGAGGTTAGACTCAACAGAGCTATTGCCCCAAGAATAACACTTAAGCCTATCTTGCTTCGCATCGGCTGCGTAGCCTTCATTATCACCTCGATAAGTAGATCCATCATATTGCTAACCTTTGTTTATTCATCACGTTAATTAATCTTTGAGGAACTAAGCCTAAAGTACTGCTTATCTATAAATGGGTTCACTGGTTATGACACCGTCTGTTTAACTACCTAACCGGGTTATTGCTTAAGTAACTTAATATAAAAGATACAGTGGCCAGATTATCCCGGACGACCATCAAGACGCGGTCGCATTAATATCGGCGCGTAAAACCACACAAATAATCCAAAGCCCATAAACCAACAAACCCCTGCTGCCCATAACCAAATTTGCGTGTATTCAGGCATCAACAAAGGCATAACGGCACGTAACACTGCAGCAAGCGGCACACATAAAAATGCCCAGGTCATGTTAGGTCCTTGGTAGATATTACGACTAGTATGCCCAAGTGAAACTCTTGAAATCATTGATAAACATAATGAAGCGATCCCGCCAATGGCAAACAGATGCAGCAAGGTACGATAGGCATATTCGTTATCAATATTTACAGCCATTAATAACAGTGTGATAGGCAACGAAAAATACGATATATGTAACGACCATAACATCGGCTCTTTTAGAGTTTTATGTGCTTGCCATCGGGCAAAACGGAGTAAATGTAATATGCCTGCAACAACAAGCAGCAGTTGCTCTGCCCCCTTAGGAAGCCAATGAGTGATGGCTTGAATAAACAGTAAACCCATTGCCAATATTAACGTGTTCTCGAGTGCGATAATGGGATCGGGTTTGGGTTGTTTAATTCTCATTGCGGTAAAAAATGGGATCACGCGGCCACCGACTATAGTGATCACCATGGCGAACCACCAAATCATCCCTTGCCATAATTGAGTTGATAACGAGAAGTTACGTTCAGACAGAGCATAGTAACTGACTAAGTTGACCACCAAGGCCACCAGCAATAGCAGCGGAAACCCAATATTTCGCCATTGCTTAACGGGATAAATACAACGCCACAATGCATAAGCGCTCAAGCCTAAAAATAAGCTGTCGAATATTGCCGGTAAAAATAAAGGAATATTCATTGGTAACAGCAGCATCAAGCGAGCAATAAACCAACACCCAAAGATAAGCATTAATGCGCGCCCTTTAATGGTCGGTTGGTTAGTCCACGCCTGAACGGCTGTGAGTAAAAAGCCACATACTATCGCCATGGCAAAGCCGAATAACATTTCGTGAGGATGCCACCATAACGGCACCACGTTAGCCCAAAATTCACTGTTAAATAGGCTAAATTGTGGCGTAAACCAACCCATTAACCACAATGGAATATATAAGGCTGCGATACTCGCCCCACCCAAAAAAAACGGTCTAAAGCCTAAACGCCATATAGCAGGAGTGTTATCAGTTTCCGCAGGATCATCAATATTTAACATAAACAGTTCACTCATTTAGTGGCATAACAGCAACAAGATTTAAACATGCATAAATTTTAAACCTTTAATAAGTCATTCTATGCCGTTAATTGAACTGCTTCAATCAATACTCACCAATCGACCGCTTAGCCAAGCCCATAGTGTGATCTAAGCCCAAAAAAAAGGCCGCTATTATCATAAGAGATAATAGCGGCCTTAAACTGTATTCACCGATTTGCGAACTTAAGCAGTCAAGTTAATCAACTCAATAGCTCGTCAGAAGTGACAATAAATAGGATTAACCACGCTTTAGCGCACTTAACACTTCTATTGCCCGGAGGCGGGCCATCTTGTGTTCAACAATAGGTTTTGGATAACTGTCGTCTTGTGGTGAGGCAAATAAGTCATTAACGTTAACCGTTTTAGGTTCATGGATATCTTTTAACGACCAGCGGGCAACCTCTGGAACGTAACGTTTAATAAAACTGCCATCAGGGTCAAACTTACTACTTTGGGTCATAGGGTTAAATACCCTAAAATAAGGCTGCGCATCGCATCCGGTGCCAGCAGACCATTGCCAACCACCATTATTGGCCGCTAAGTCTCCATCAATCAATTGCTGTCTAAAGTAACGTTCACCCCAGCGCCAATCGACCAATAAGTGCTTGGTTAAAAAACTGGCGACCACCATACGTAAGCGGTTATGCATCCAACCCGTTTGATTTAATTGGCGCATGGCAGCATCAATAATCGGATAACCCGTCTGCCCATCGCACCAGGCGGTAAACTCCTGAGCATTATTTCGCCAAACAATCCCTTTACCCAGCTCATTAAAATTTTGCGCCATTGATAAATGCGGGAATGCCACGAGCAGATGTCGATAAAATTCACGCCAAATAAGCTCATTTAACCAGGTTTTCGCCGCGCAAGTATCATCAACTAATGCTTCTGGGTATCGCGCTAATATTGCCGCAACACATTGACGAGAACTCACCACTCCTATAGCTAAAAAGGGTGATAAGCGACTCGTGCCTTCAAGGGCGGGGAAATCTCGTTCTGCTTGATAATCTGCAACCTGACTTGCTAAAAATTGTTCAAGTATTCGCTTTGCTGCACCTTCGCCAGCAGCCCATTGTTCGCTGTTACGCGAAGGGCAAGTAAACTCAATAGCGACAGGTGATGGCAAGGCTGCCGCAACTGGAGCTGGCACTGCGAGGGGAACTATCGCTTTTTGACTGGCAATGCTTTTCCATTTTTTCGAAAATGGGGTAAACACCTTATACATATCACCAGACAAATTTTGCACTTGCCCACTTGCCAATACACAGTCTTGATCAATTAACGTCAGGGGTAACCCTTGCTCAATTAAGCCACTGTCGCGGCGGCGTTCGTTAATTTCCGGCTCGCTACTGGCAAACACGGCATCAATATTATGCTGCTGCAGGTAATCATTTAACGCGGCCTGAGTATCACTAAACCACTCAAGATGCAGTACGTCCAACGGTATGCCTAACGCGGCAAGTGACTGGGCTAATAAATTGACGTGCCGCTGAATAAAGTTAATTTGTATTGGCGCGACATCATGCTGCGCCCATTGCGACGGAGTCACAATATACACAGCCCTAACCTTACTTTGATGTTGCTTGGCAAATTGACAAGCCGCAACTAATGCTGGGTTATCGGCAACACGTAAGTCTTGCCTGAACCACATCAAGCTATTCATAGAAGTCATTAACACTCGACCTAATAGGCGTAACGAAGCTTTAACGCTTCAGGGTGCGGATTTAAATACACTTGCTCTTCAATATAGGGTGTCGGAAACTCACGCACATAATGATTTATCAAGGTAATAGGAACCAGTAAAGGTAATAGTCCTTGACGATATTTTAAAATCGATTCGCTTAATTCTTCTTTCTGGGCAGCCGTCAGTTTTTTCTTAAAATAGCCCTGAATATGCTGCAAAGTACTGGTGTGATTTTTACGGGTGGCAATAATTTTAAGCGCGGTCATAAAGCCCTCAAAGTATACCTGCGCCGACTGCTCAACATCTTGAATATCAGCCAGAATAGGGCCTAGCTCGCGATACCATTGGGGACTATGTGCCATAAGTAAGTACTTATAACGCGAATGAAACTGCATTAACTTATGCTTAGTTAACCCCGACTGGGTCATTTTACGCCAATCGTTATAGGCAAACACTCGAGTAAAGAAATTCTCTCTCAATGGCAAATCATGTAAACGGCCTTCTTCTTCCACTGGTAATAGTGGATAACGTTCCATTAATTTCTTGGCAAACACGCCGACACCAGTCTTGGTTCCATTATTGGTGCCAATTTTGTACTCGGTTACCCTTTCCATACCGCACGTTGGCGATTTAGCACATAAAATATAACCACCAAGGTAGTCTAACTCTTCTACTTTAGCTTGGGAGTATTCATTCAATTTATCTGTCACGTCTAACGAGCCATCGGCACTGCGGATATGGACAATATCGCCATCTCGCACTTGGCGAATACTTTTACGTGGTGCACCCATGCCAATAGCCATTTCAGGACACACTGTGGTGTATTCAAAAAACGGTTCAATTTCTTGTCTGCAGTAATAGGAGTTTTTGTGGCCGCCGTCAAAACGAACTTGGTTACCCAGCAAACAGCTGCTGATCCCAATCTGGATTTTTTCTGGCACAAATATATCGATATCTGGCATGTTATGCACTCCTGTGGCAAAAGTAATATTCCCAAGGTGGGATTAAAAAAGATAGCATAGTTAACGCATATGTAATTAGACCAAATATACGAATAAAACAAAATTAAGTTCATTGTTTATAGGGATATTTGTGGTTTTGTGCAATATAAGATTAGGGCGGTTAAAGTTTGTTCGCAGCAAACGGTTTTCAATCGCAGTATAAGATGTGCCACTTAGTCATGCTAAACAAAACCTGATAACAAACTCATTGTATCAAGATAACCAAGACCCTTTAGCCGCCCATTTGGATAGCATCCGAGGCCACCTTCTAATGCGTTATTGGCTTGTTATCGAACAACCATTTGCGGCAAAACATAATCAAACATAACACCAACATAAGCTTACTTAAAAATAGCGATAAAAAAACAGAACCTAAGTTCTGCATTTTATTCATATGCAACTTATGGCGTTAACTCAACGCCACAGATTGAAATGTTATATGAGTTTTACGCTCGATTACCCACGCGCTCTAGACCCCAAACCAAACCAATGCCAATCAGCAGACACACTATAGCGACGATCATTTGTGATGACTCACCGGTAATTTGCTCAAACTGAAACGGAGATAAATTTTGCTCAACCAATGGCACTAACTCGCCTTTAGAGTTTTCACGCCAGCTAATCACTTGTTTCCATGGCCAGATTTTACCGAGCGTGCCTAACATCAACCCAGTTAAAAAGAGTAAAGTCGCATCGTGGAATTTACGCAACAATGCTGATAACACATGGCTAAAACTCAATAGTCCCGCAACAGCACCTAAAGCAAAACAGGCTAAATAAACAATATCAAACCCTTTTGCAGCAGCTAACACCGCAGGATACATCCCTAAGAGCAGTAAAATAAAACTGCCCGAAATGCCTGGTAATATCATGGCGCAAATAGCAATGGCACCACAGAAAAAGAAGTTAAGGTAACTCACCTGCATTTCAATAGGGTGCAACACTGTGATTGCCCACGCAAATACGACACCGACAATAAACATAACAACCCGAACAACAGTGAATTTATCCACTTGCTTGAGCATGTGAGCCACAGAAAACAAAATTAAGCCAAAAAAGAACGACCACACAGGAATAGGATGCGTCGCTAATAGCCAAGAAATTAATTTAGCTAAGGTAAAAATACTGGTTAAAATTCCGCCAAACACACACACTAAAAAAGGACCGTTAATGTGTAAAAAAGCACCTTTAATCCCTTTTTGCTTAATCACCCCCACTAACGAAAAATTAATTTTGCGAATACCATCCAACAGCGGGTCTAAAATACCGGTAATAAATGCAATTGTGCCGCCAGACACGCCAGGGACAACATCTGCCGCCCCCATAGCCATACCTTTAAAATAATTTAATATCAGTGAGTCAGTTTTCAAAATTCATCCTTAAAGTGTCTAATCAAGTAAATTATACCTGTGGCCAGTGTAATGAGCGATGGAAAATATTGATCATGACTTCACCGCAGGTTACAACAATGCTAACCTCATCCGACCAGACAACTTACTTACACAATAACCAGAGTCTTTCCAATGGCCCAAACTAAATCTAATAAAGTCATGTCACTATATCAAAAAGTGACCGCGTACCCTTTTGGTAAGCATATATTCTCTAAAATGGTAGCGCGTATGGCGCCCTATTTTGGCACAGTACATCCTTACATAAGCGATTTACGTGTAAACCGTTGTGAATGTTTAATCAAAAAGCGTAAAAAAGTCCAAAATCATATTGGCACTGTGCATGTTATTGCTATTTGTAATGGTTTAGAAATGGCTATGGGCACTATGGCTGAAGCATCGATTCCGGCGCATTTACGTTGGATACCAAAAGGAATGTCGGTCGATTACACCGCAAAAGCGGCGAGTGATATTTTATGTGTTGCAGAGGTAAAACCAGAGCAGTGGCAAGTGGGCGATATGTTAGTCGATGTTAAAGCCTATGATACCAATGGTGTGGTGGTCGTCCAAGGGCACATTAAACTGTGGATTTCACAGAAACCTCAAAAATAATTAACTAAAGGTTGTCTATATCTACAGTTTTTATTGAGTTTTTTATTCAATTGATTGAAAGGCATAATGTTAATAATGCTGTGCGCAAGCCAAAATAAATCATCATAATTGCTATGTTCTATGATGGCTGTAAAGTTCATAGTTAAGGTATATTAGACGAGATTAGTCAGTTTGAATGGCAGAACTTAGTCAAGCATCCTGTTGATTAATAGACAATTATATTTTCATCAGCTCAGAGATTGTTCGAGTCGGAGCTTTAAAAGGCGTCATATAACATGACGCCTTTTTCATTGGTTACACGCTAAGAGTGTGACTTGTCGAATTCCTTTTTAGCCTCATCTTTAGCCATACCATATTTCTCTTGCATCTTACCTTGGAATTTCTCAAGTTTTCCATCGATTTCCTGTAAATCATCGTCGGTTAATTTACCCCAACGCGCTTTTAGTGAACCAGATGCCTGCTTCCATTTACCTTTAATAATGTCGTTATTCATAGTTAAATACTCCTCCATGTGAGAAAAATTCTGGGTCGCCGCAGTAGACATATCCATCTTAAATAATGACATCTTGGACAAAACCCACAGCCGATGATGCGTATTGATGATGTGGCTCGGTATTAAATACACATCAGCGACAGCTATAATTTAGATATATCCCTAATCCGTAGTCCGGCTTTAGAGATTATAACCAAGCATTCAAATACCCCGCCGCAGGGCATTTACACAATGAACCAGTACTAGTTTTTCTGTAACTGTTGCAGAGTTTTCATTTCGTCGTGCATCGATTGCACATCCGCTCGAATATTGGTCAGTATAAGCAATGCCTGACCCTGTTGATTTTTATCGATCGCATCATCCAGCACTTCAAGCACCTTATCTTCAACTTCTTCAAGTTGCTTAATATAGGTGTAGTCTTCATCACTTGAGAACACTGCCACAAATTTGGTGTATATTTTGCGCGACTCTACCGCAAAAGAACTCCCATCTTCAATATCACCTTGCTCAGCAATGGCAAGTGGTTGTAATGCTTGAATCGCTGTGGCTTTTTTCGTGGCCATTTTGGTGAAAGTACTTTTGAGCGCTGGGTTACTGACCTTCTCAATTGCGTCTTGGTAAAACTCGACACCAGCTCTCATAACTTGGATGACATCTGTTACATTCTCTACACTTGTTTTTTGATTTAACATATTCACTCCTGTTTTGACTGTACTACTAACCATTGTTAGCTTACTTTCTTAGATGCAATAAACACCCCAACAATAAAATAAACTTATCAACCTGATTTTATTGAAAAATAAAATCAACCTTGATCTGCTTAATCTATAAAAGATGAATAATTTACAAGGAATATGAAGTTTTTACACACACGGTTGTGGTTTAATTTACTCCCCAATAGAGAACATAAACTTGTCTGATATCTACATGATTGACTCAAGTCATTTAACCAAGCCTTGTGGAGTATTAATGTTTATACCGGAGTGAATAACAGATTAAATAGCGAATTAAGTCGTCAATGTTTATGCAGGTTTGTGGCAGCGCAAAAAGCTCACCTACTTAACTCACTTCAACTCGAGTTAAGTGGTGGGATATGTAAGGAAAAAGACAATATTAGTGGGTACACTTATTACCGCTGGTTTCTTAAACTCTAAGGTACAAGCAAAAACATATAATCCAGAAGTAGATGGCTGCTAACTATGGTTATTTACGAGTAGACGGCGACGAAGAATGTGATGACGACAAAGATGCATATCAAGTATTTGCAGGTTATGGATTTAATCAATACATTGCAGTTGAAGATGGTTACATTGACTTTGGTAACTAGGGCAACGATTTAGCCAATACAGATACTAATGGCTATTCCCTAAATTTAAAATTAGGTTTGCCAGTGTCAGACAACATCAGTCTTTGTGTCCATGGTGGTCAATTGTGCCACAAGACTGATTATTCGGTTCTTGGCGCTCGCGACAGCACTGATGATGAAGGTTTATTTGCTAGTGTTGGTGGTAGTTATCATATCAACGAAAGCTGGACCGCTGAGGTCGACTACACACTATATGACAGTGACTTAAACCTTGATAGTGCAACCGATGATTGTGCAACCGATGACATTGATGATGCTAATTTCTCAACCGATTTAAAATAGGCCTCGGTCGGGTTTGAATATAAATTTTAATCGTAGTGATTCGGGATAAATAGCCCCCATGTTTTTATCCAAAGGTGATTATCAATGGCTTCAACACTAAAATGTGTTGGAGCCTTTTTTAGATAACGATTCAGCCCGTAATATACTTTACGGCCAGTAAGCACATATCTAAATAATCTCTTATACCGTTTTATACAACCATAAAATGAAACAAAGGCGCTGGCCTAACTAAGTGTATTGTAGGTAAGTATTACAGCGCTAATGTAACTATTACACCTTCATTATTAAACACGACTATATTAGCTGTGCCCTGTTGGGCTGTTAGGTAAGAAGAATTGATAGGATAATCGATTAATTTGCTTTAGGGCTAGCGCTGATGCAGTGCATCGGCAAGCTATCCCTATGGCTATGAAGAAAATTTACGTTAATAAAATATGAATTAAACAAACTAATTTAATGACTTACGCTACTTTATTCCCGCTACTTAGTTGGCATAAGGGTTATTTCACGTATATCACATCGCGGATTAGCAGAAATAGCATATATAACAGCATCTGCTATATCGCTAGGGTCTAGTTTGTCAGGTTTAGCCTCATCGAAAAATGGCGTGTTAACCATGCCGGGGCATATCGTGGTACACCGTCCGTTCCATTCAGCCATTTCGGCTGCCAAATTCTGTCCAAACCCGTAAGCAAACCATTTTGAAGCGCCATAAACAGAGCCTTTAAGCGTTATCTTGCCAGCAATTGAACTGGTAATAATAAAGTGCCCCTGCGTTTCTTTTAGCGAAGGTAAACTGGCTTTTGCGGTAAATAATAAAGCGTTAATATTGACGTCGAGCATCGTTTTCCATTCATCTGGATCGCCATTTTCAATGCCAGCAGCATTAACACCAGTACCGGCATTAGCAAAGACAACATCAATTCGACCAAATTTCTCTTTCGCCTTGGCAACGACATTGTTAATCTCATCCAGTTTGGATACATCTGCCGTTACCGCCAAGACCTTGTCTTCGCCCCAACGTTTAGCTATTTCATTAAGTTTATCAGTGCTTCTTGCCGTGATCACGGCTTTGTGTCCGGCTTCTAGTACCTTATCTACGGTTGCGGCACCTATGCCACTAGAGGCACCGGTAATCAATATTATTTTTTCATTTGTCATGAGATTTATCCTTAATTCAAGCATTACTTAACTTGTTGGTTTTTTCTGTGAAATGGTATCGATAAAAACAACAGTAATGCGATATCGCTGCTAGGTATGGTTATAGCTATGCAATACAGATACCACTTTACTCAGTACAAAACTCAACGTTGGGCCTATATAATGGTTTTTTCAAGCTTAAACGCATTATCTAGTTGCATTACAACAGGTGGTTGGTAATCTCTAACAGCGCCTCTTTAATGAATAAAGAGGGTTCATAAATAGCTAATAGCAAAAGGAATTCGGTTATTAACGTTACAACTGACATGGATGAGCAAACTGCTCCGAGTAAACCGATACGTTTGGCTAATCTTGACGCGATTAGAGGGCTTGGCGTATTAGGTATTTTCTTCCTTAATATCTATTTTATGGGCAATAGCTTTTTCGGGTATGCTCCCCATGAAGTTCAACCCAGCTCAGATATTGGCATACTCATTTTTAGCAATTTCTTTTTAGAAGGTCGTTTCTTTAGCCTATTTGCGATGATTTTCGGTGTAGGAATGTTAATCCAATACCAACGCCAGCAAATGGAAATGGATACAGCCACCACTACCCAGAACAATAAACACATAAAAAGCCGCCAATATTGGCTAATTGCCTTTGGCGTAATACACGCCATATTCATCTTTCCCGGCGATATATTATTATCATATGGTGTCGCAGGACTATTAGCTTTTCGCTACATCAGACTCAGTGCCGATGAGCTAATTAGCAAGGCTAAATGGTTTATCTTTTTATCACTAATCCCCATCGCGCTTATTTCACTGATGCCTGACGATCAAGTTTACTCACGCGAATCAGCTTTTTTCACTGAGCAACTGTCGGCTTGGACCGGCAGCTATTGGCAACAACTGAAGCTGCATTTAAGCTTGTTTGCTTACATGTTAGCGGTGATCCCATTAACGTTAATGTGGTATATCGCAGGCTTAATGCTATTGGGTATGGCGTTATATAAACGTAATATATTTATTGATGGGCTGGACAATAAAACCCTGTGGCAATGTGTGTTTTGGGCCGTGGTATTGTCATCATTAGATTCACTGCTGAGTCTTAGCGGTAATCCAATGTGGGAAGCGATATCAGATCTATTATTATGGTTCAGCGCGCTTGCTACTGCTTTGATTTATATCCATATTATTGTAAAGCTATGCAAAAATACTCCCCATAGATTAACTCTGCTGCAGAACGTTGGTAAGCTGGCATTTAGTTTATACATTCTGCAATCAATTGTCGGTATATTGCTACTACGTTATATCGCACCAGAGTGGCTTTACTCGCTAGATAGAATAGGTTACTTATCAATTGCAATTATCTACAGCCTGTTACAGCTGGTGTTAGCCGATGTCTATTTACGTATATTTAATCAAGGTCCGCTAGAAAAGCTTTGGCGTATGCTAGTCTCACGTACCAGCTAATGAATAATCAATACTTATGAGAAAATCGTCTGTAACAGACATTCTGTGCAATATTGCTCTATCTCATCAGATAGATGAACTTACTCTTACTGGGCTGACGCTAGCATGAATAAATTTGCTTGGTTAATGTTACTGCTTATCGGTGCTATTTGGGCTGCAGTCCAGCCTTGGCTTGCTGGAGTATATGGCATAATTAATCTGCTCACATTTACCTTGTACTACCGCGACAAATCGGCGGCTAAACGAGGGAAATGGCGCATAAAAGAAAGTACCTTACAATTTTTTGCCTTAATTGGCGGCTGGCCTGCAGCGCTACTTGGGCAATATCACTTACGCCATAAAACCCAAAAATCATCTTTTAAATGGGTGTTGTGGTGTTGTATCGCACTCAACTCAGCAGGGCTAAGCTTATTGTGTTACCAGCTGTGGCATCCGTTATTAGACGCATACCGTTAACCTCTTAGCTCAATGTTACCTTTAGCTACGTTGAGAAGTATTAGCCCAGCAGTTTTTGCGTTAAACTAGTCGCACTATCTACCCAACAATTCGAGATCAATTATGCGTATGATTTTGGCCGTACTGGTCATTGCGGGCGTTATTTTTTATTTTTTTACTCAATCTAACAATTCTAAAGCCGCGAAAGAAAATATTGAGAAAGGTAAGGTTTTTTTAGCTGAAAATGCTAAACGCGAAGGCGTGATACAAACCTTATCGGGCTTACAATATGAAGTATTAGTCAAAAGCGAAAACACTGAACATCCGAGCGCAAAAAGTAAAGTCACCGTGCATTATCACGGTACACTGATTGACGGTACAGTATTCGACAGTTCTGTTGATCGCGGCGAAACGATCAGCTTTGGCTTAAACCAAGTCATAGCTGGTTGGACCGAAGGTGTACAACTAATGAGTATTGGCGATAAATTCCGTTTTTATATTCCTAGCCAATTGGCTTACGGCAATCGCTCCACCGGCAAAATTGAAGGTGGTTCTGTACTCATATTTGACGTTGAGTTATTTGAGATTAACTAATCAGCACTGAGTATCAGTTTAAACTGAAAATAAAAAAGCCTCCTTGTTGGAGGCTTTTTGTTATGGGTTATTGACTCATTAGGCTTCACTCGATAACAATTTGATTATCATGCTAGATAAAACGGATCATCGATAGACTTCGCCGGCGGTGTAAACCATTTAGGCCCTTGCGCTGTCATATAGAAATGGTCTTCATGACGAATACCAAACTCGCCTGGTACGCATAACATTGGCTCGTTACTAAAGCACATACCAACCGCCAGCGGGGTAATATCATTACCCACCAAATATGGCCATTCATGAATGTCTAAACCAATACCGTGGCCTGTACGATGAGGTAAGCCCGGAACTGCGTAACCGGGACCAAAACCAGCAGCTTCAAGTACTTTGCGCGCAGCAGCATCTACCTCGCCACACGGTGTACCAATTTGCGCCGCCTCAAATGCGGCAATTTGCGCATCTTGTTCAAGTTGCCATAACTGACGTTGACGAGCGTTGGGTTCACCAAATACATAAGTACGGGTGATATCTGAATTATATCCCTGTAACTGACACCCTGTATCAATCAGGACAGTATCATTTAGCGCTAATGCTTTAGGCGATTTAACCCCATGCGGATAAGCAGTATCTTCGCCAAATAGTACGATGCAAAAATACGATCCTTTAGGCGCACCAACGGCAACATGAGCTTGGTGAATAAAGTTTTCAACCTCTATGGTAGTAATACCCTCGTATAATATGCTGGCCGCCGCTTTATGTACTTCAAGGGTCATATCTTTAGCACGTTGCATTAAGGCAATTTCAGCAACCGACTTCATCATCCGACATCCAGCTGTAACCGTTGTGGCGCTGACAAATCGATGCTGTGGAGCGGCTTGGGCTATGCCATCACTGATGAAAAAGGCGGTTGACTCATCAATACCAATTTTGGCTTGGCTCACGCCAATGTTATCTAACACGTCGGCAAATAGCTGAAATGGACTTTCATCCTCATGCCACGTATTCACTTGGCCCTTAATGGTCATATATCCCTGTAACGTATCGAGCTCAAAAGCTGGCGCAATATACTGCACCTCACCCACAGCAGGGATAATCGCACCAACCATACGCTCACTCGCAAACCAACGAGTGCCAGTAAAATAGTACAAGTTAGTGCCAGCATTAACATAAATCGCATCTAAACCGTGTTGTGCCATCAATCGTTGTGCATGTTGAATTCGTCGATTAAATTCATCATCACTTATCAACCCTATGCCATGAGTCATATTAGTGAGTGTGGCTAATGCTTGTTGCGGGCTAACGCCGCCGACACCGATTGTCATAGGTTTTCCTTTAGTTATTTTTATTGTTATTTATCTAGCAATAGAATGATTGAATCAAATCGTCTTATCTTGTCCAAATATACAAGATAGTTACTACCGATAAGAATACCGTCTGCATCGCTTTGTTACCATTGTATACAATATAAGTTTACAATTTTTGTCTGATTGATAAACATTATGTCAGCGACTTCACTTGCCAGTTTGCCGTCACACTTGCGATAATCAGCCTTCATTCTACAGAGCTGAGTTCATCAGTCGCCTCCAATGGAGAAACCATGTCCAATATTATTGCTACGCGCCTTAGCGCCATTCGCCAGCAGCTTGAAGTAAATCAAATAGATGCATTCATCATTCCCCGCGCTGACGAATATTTAGGTGAATACGTACCTGCCCGTAATGAACGTTTACATTGGGCCACTGGCTTTACCGGTTCTGCTGGCATGGCTATTGTGCTAAAAGACCGCGCGGCAATATTTACTGACGGCCGTTACACAGTGCAAGTGCGTCAACAAGTAGACGGTAACTTGTTTGAATATTTAAGTCTGTATGACGATCCACAAATTGACTGGTTAATTGAGACGTTACCTGCTGGCGCGAGTGTCGGTATCGATAGCCGTTTACACACCCTAGCTTGGTATCAACAAACTAAAGCACAATTTGATAAAGCCGACATCAATCTCGTCGACGTAGATAACAACCCAATCGATATAAGTTGGTTAGATCGCCCTGCACCGTCAGCATCAACCATGACGCTATTCAGTCATCAAGGAGCAGGACGTAATAGCGTTGAGAAACGTCAACAAATTGGTGTGCTGGTTAAAAAACAAGGTGCCGACGTCGCTCTAATTGCAGCATTAGACTCATGCTGTTGGTTACTCAATATCCGTGGTAATGATGTACCACGCTTCCCCGTCATTCTTGGTTGTGGATTATTATCAACCAATGGCGACATGACCTTTTTTACCGATTTAGCCAAAGTGCCGCAAAATATTGCCGCGCACGTTGGTACTGGCGTGAGTTTTAAAGATGAAGCAGAGCTGGCTTCTGTGTTGGCACAAATGAAGGGGGTTAAGTTATTAGCTGACCCACATTCTGCTAACGCATACTCGCAACTACTCGCACAAAAAGCTGGCGCAAAGCTGATTGTAGGTAGTGACCCTGTTGCATTACCTAAAGCTCAAAAAAATAGCGCCGAATTAGCCGGTATGCGTGCATGTCATATCCGTGATGGCGCAGCAGTGAGCCGCTTTTTAGCCTGGTTAGACAACCAAGTTGAGCAACACATCATGCATGATGAAGCCCAACTGGCTGACAAATTAGAAAGCTTTAGATTACAAGACCCGCTGTATCGCGAACCAAGCTTTGACACCATTTCAGCTACCGGCGCCAATGCCGCTATGTGCCATTACAACCACAATAATGGCACGCCAAGCACCATGACCATGAACAGCATTTATTTGGTCGATTCTGGCGCGCAATATTTAGATGGCACCACAGACGTCACTCGCACCATCGCCATTGGCAAGGTGACCGATGAGCAGAAGAAAATGGTCACGCTGGTATTAAAAGGTCATATTGCCCTTGATACTGCCCGTTTCCCTAAAGGCACTTCAGGTCAACAACTCGATGCGTTTGCTCGTCAGTATTTATGGCAGCATGGTTTTGATTATGACCATGGTACTGGCCATGGTGTCGGTCACTTTTTAAGTGTTCACGAAGGCCCGCAGCGTATTGGCAAAAACGTCAATGGCGTGGCATTACTGCCGGGCATGGTATTGTCCAATGAGCCTGGTTATTATCGCGCCGACGGTTTTGGTATTCGTATCGAAAACCTGGTTACAGTGCAGCATTGCCAAGCCCTAACGGGTGCAGAGCGTGAAATGTATGAGTTTGATGTGTTAACTCATATTCCAATGGATGCACGCTTAATTGATAAGTCATTATTAACTGATTTTGAAGTCAATTGGTTTAATCAATATCAGCAAAAAGTGCATCAAACCTTAGCGCCATTAATGCAAGGTGATGAGTTAACTTGGCTCAATAAAGTAACTGCTGCGATTTAAGCGTTAACCAATACAACATAACGCGCGAGCACTGAATATAGGGCTTTAGACGAATAACTCGTCTAAAGCCCTTTTAGTGAAATACCATTAAGTTCAAACTAGGTCATAGCACGCTAAGGCACGACATCAGCGGCAATATTTCCCCCATCATCACAAGCATATTTATCGTCAGATTTACCATGAGTTAACCTGTATACATGTATTAACCCGTTTGGATCGTAAAACGTCACTGTCATCTCTACACCGATAATGCGCAATAACAGCATAATGTTGCCAACGTCGACCTTGAACTCACGTCGGTTAATTTGCCTATTCTTGGCAAACGCCACTATTACTAAATAATGGTATTAAATTGCATACCATTATTTAGTAATAGTGGTATTAAATTGCATACCAAGGGCGGCGATCCGTTATTAGTGATAAATGCTCAAAGGGTTATAACTGCAGCGAGTGAATTTTATTGTGAGGTATACAAAACAATCTGTTTTTAGTGCGTTTTTGCCTATATAACAAAAAATGTTAGCCTCTTCCTATTTCCGCATTGTCGATTGTTGTAAACTCCGCGCCAACAAAGGCTATGTTGGTAAGAGTAAATTTTACCAGACATGTGTATAACAAAGATGTTTAGCACAATACTCGCAGGTCACTAACGCTATATGCGCCAAGTGGATCTCTCACCTAAGTGTTTCTTGTTTAGGGCTCTACCTGCCATAGCCGTGTCGCCAATGAATGACCATTGGTTAACTCATAATTTAAGAGATCAAAAGGTATAATCACTATGAAGTCTGAACAGACTCTCTCTAGCTCGACCGCCGCTTCTGATTCATTTTTGGATCGTTATTTCAATATATCTGCCCGAGGTAGTACCTTAAAACGTGAAGTCATTGCTGGCTTAACGACGTTTTTAGCGATGGTTTATTCGGTGATTGTGGTACCAAACATGCTCGGCGCGGCAGGGTTTGATCCTGCTGCGGTATTTATCGCCACTTGTTTAATTGCCGCGTTTGGTTCATTACTCATGGGGCTATGGGCTAATTTACCTATGGCTATAGGGTGTGCAATATCACTCACCGCATTTACTGCATTTAGCATGGTGCTGGGACAGGGAATATCGATTCCAGTGACTCTTGGTGCTATTTTCTTGATGGGTATCGTATTTACACTTGTGAGTGTCACAGGGATCCGTCAATGGGTGCTCACTAACCTGCCAACCGGCATCGCTCACGGTACGGGAATTGGTATTGGTCTGTTTTTACTCCTTATCGCAACCAATAGCGTTAAATTGATTGTATCAAACGATGCCGGTTTACCCGTAAAGCTTGGTGATATTAATAGTTTACCGGTTATCGCAACGATTATTGGTCTTGCTATGACCATAGGGCTTGAGCGCCGGGGCACACCAGGTGGCATATTATTGGTAATAGTCGGACTATCGATTTTTGGGTTAATATTTGATCCAAGCGTGACTTATCAAGGGCTATTTGCTTTGCCGGACTTAATGTCTGATACATCGCTGATTGGTCAACTCGATATTATGGGCGCACTGAATCCAGTAGTACTGCCGATTGTATTAGCATTGGTGATGACCGCCATTTTCGATGCCACAGGCACGATTAGAGCAGTTGCCGGACAAGCGGAACTTCTCGATGATAACGACAATATTGTCGGCGGTGGTAAAGCACTGACATCAGACTCAGTCAGCAGTATTTTTGCTGGCGTGGTCGGCGGCGCTCCTGCAGCGGTTTATATTGAATCCGCAGCTGGAACCGCAGCAGGTGGCAAAACCGGCCTAACGGCAACCATCGTTGGCTTGTTATTTTTGATGATGATATTCTTAGCGCCGTTAAGCTTTTTGGTACCTGCTTATGCGACAGCTCCTGCGCTTATGTATGTTGGCTTACTGATGCTAAGCAACGTCACCAAGCTTGATTTTGACGATAAAGTCGATGCAATGGCGGGCCTAACCTGCGCGGTATTTATCATTTTAAGCTGTAATATCGTTACTGGGATTATGCTTGGCTTTGTTACCTTGGTTATTGGCCGCATATGTAGCGGCGAGTGGCGTAAACTGCGACTTGGGGTCATCTTAATCACCCTAGGTTTAGTCGCTTTCTACATGGGTGGCTGGGCGATTTAACCCAATTGTAAACTCAATTATAAATTCAATATTAAGGCCAGCCATAGAGGCTTAATGCTATTCGGATAAGCATTACTGTTTATATCTAAGTGGATAGCGGCTGGGTACAGAGCACCGAACGTGGATACGTTCGGTGCTTTCTTTTATCAGGAAGGATAAAGTATTTTATATCGGCTCGCATTTGTTTCAGTTTAGCCGGCGATTTTCCATCTGGTGATAAAGCAAGGCACCTAAATTGTGTGTCTATTAAGCTTGTTGCAGCGGTAAAACTGATACGGGTAGGCGCAACTTTTGCTTCTTTTGCTATCGCTGTCATTTCTAAACGAACCAAATTATAAGCACGCCCCACAATTCTTGTTTAACCCCTTCAACAAATTTACTTCGTAATGTCACCTTACTTTGCAGTTGGGTTTGCTGAAGTTCGCCGTATCCTTCTTCTATTTCCCAGCGCTGGTAGCTTGCCCAGCGGATACTTTACGGGGTCGACGAATGAGATAACGAAGCCTTTTATTTCACCTTTAGGCTCTTGATAAGCGATAAAGCGGGCAAGTCATGTGTCAGGAAGCGCGGGATTTTTCTTTCTCGCTTGCGGGGAGACGGGCATATCAATGAGCAAGTCATTATTCGCAAATTCTTCGACGACATCAAAGCGCATCGTTGACTTTATGGGTGTCAGTCAATGTCGCTGTACTCCAGAGCGTTGCCAGTTTACTAACTAGTCAGCAAATAAATAGATGTATTAATGCCCTTGAACGTGACGGTAAAGCTGGACTATTTAGCGGCGCTGATGAAGTCTAGATTGCTATTGATGAAAGAGTTTTTTGTTAAAAGTACGTTGATGTATTGATGTAGGTAATAACGCGATTGGCATTAATCGACTTACATCAAGCCATTAAACAATAATTCATACCTCGATAAACAACAACAGCGTTAGGCGCCAGTCAAAATAAAAAATAAACTGCATTGGATCTTAGATGTAGCATTTAAGAAAGATATTTGCCGTATTAGGGACAGAAAAATGCGAAAAAACAGTTCTAATTATAACGTATGACATTGAACCGATTAGAACAACATCCTCCCAAGTTGGTAAGCAGATAAAAGCTATAAAATAATGATTTTAGTGCTTAATTACTTATTACTCCCAAATTTAATAAATTGAAGTTTCCTCCCAGAATACACCCCAATGGATAATTTATTTAAATACATTCATCTGATATTCTTCAGAAATTATATAGTGAAAATAATATATTAAGTATTTTTACTAATATCTAAATAATTTCACACCAAAATAAATACGTATATTTAGACGACTCACTGTTAAAGGAAAGTTTATGAGAAAAATGCCAAACTGGGATATATTGAAAAAAAACTACCCAGCATTTCCTGCCCCAGCGGTTTTTAAACAGATTGGAGGTAAAGTTGAACTGAATTTTGATATTGGTGTGTTTGGAAATGCATGTGCAACGAGAGTATCTAAAGCTCTTAACGGTTCAGGTGGTTTACATAAGATCCCTTTTTACAAAGCCGTTGGCCCAAACGGAAAACTTGAGGGACAAGTGTCCTCTGGCAGAAATAAAGACTGGTACATTTTTAGAGTAAAAATACTAAAAAATATTTAGCTGAAAACTATGGTGATCCAGAAGCATTCACACCAGAGGAATATGAAAATAAAATTAGAAACCGTAAGGGTATCATTATATATGAAGTAAATGGGTGGTCTGATGCGACCGGGCATGCGGATCTTTGGGATGGCTCAAACTGCGTTTACCAAGGTTATGGGGATGTATCACACAAAATTTATTTTTGGGAAGCATCTAATGATTAAATATAAATTAGCATCACTCCTAATTTGTAGTGCATTAATTTTATTTGGATGTTCTGAAGTAATAAAAAATAAATATCATGCTGATGACTTACTCGATTTCGCTGAGTCTAATTGTATATTTTGGTATTTTAAATCAAAAGATTATGATTTATCTGACATCAAAAAAATAACTTCAGGCATTGTAGAGTTGAGTAACTATTCGGCTGATAAATTTCAACAAACAGCGATATTAGTCAAAGAATACGATCCTGAAGTATCGAGCAAAGAAAATATAGATATTGAGCTTTTGAAGTGTTTTATTCTTAAAAAAGATCAACAGTTCCTGAATAAGCTCGATGATATAAGAAAATTATAGTCAATTGAAATGGCCGACAGCGATGGCACTTTGATATCAGAGGCCATCGCTGTTTAAATTCACTATACTCTCCCAGTTATAACGCTAAAGAACATTCCTTATTACCACAGTGATCCCGGTGATTCTTTGAGGAGATTAGCTTCAAGCAAACTATTATTCCTTAGCCCGGACACAAACTCTAACAATCTCAATAAAATAAATTTAAATGCAAAATCTTCTCTTTTGACACAGATAAAGTTCAGGATTTAAACAAAAGTTTGTTATACTCCGCGGCCGCTTATCGATGGCACTCAATTGGGTGTATCATTCAAGCTTAATGTTTTTCAGCTATCCGAAGACGTTAATCAACCCAGTTAAGCATGAGTTCAGCCATAAATAAGGCTATCGGCCCCAATATTCCAGATTGATGTTGTACAGATAATATTAACTTATCGCAACTAAATCGCTTTGTTTTGATGTACATACAGGAACCGCACCATGAAATTCGAATCTTTTAGCTTCGCCCCAGAAATATTACGCGCGATCGCTGAGTGCGGTTATCAATCTATGACGCCAATTCAACAACAAGCGATCCCGGCAATCCGCCGTGGTGAAGACGTGTTGGCCAGCGCACAAACAGGAACAGGTAAAACTGCGGCTTTCGCACTGCCTATTCTGCAAAGAATGTGTGATAACCCAAAAGAAACGATGCCGTCTAACACTCGCGCCTTAATTCTTACACCAACTCGTGAGCTTGCCGCACAGGTTGCAGATAACATTACCGCTTACAGTAAACACCTCAACTTAACCGTATTAACCATTTATGGTGGCGTTAAGATAGATACTCAGTCACAAAAACTGAAACGCGGCGCCGACGTGATTGTTGCAACGCCTGGTCGTTTACTTGAACACATAGTGGCGTGTAACTTAAGTTTATCTAATGTTGAGTTTTTAGTACTTGATGAAGCCGACCGTATGCTTGATATGGGCTTTAGTGCCGATATTAAAAAGATCCTCCAAGCAGTAAATAAAAATCGCCAAAACATGTTGTTCTCTGCCACCTTCTCTACCGAAGTGAAAAAGCTAGCGAATGAAATGCTTGAAAAACCAAAAGTAATTACTGTGGATAAACAAAACACCACAGCAGCTACCGTAAGCCAAGTTATCTACCCTGTTGAACAACGTCGCAAGCGTGAATTATTATCTGAGCTTATCGGCACGAAGAACTGGCGCCAAGTGTTAGTATTTACCGCGACCCGTGATGCGGCAGACAAGTTAGTTAAAGAATTAAATCTAGATGGTATTCCATCTGGCGTGGTTCATGGCGAAAAAGCCCAGGGTAGTCGTCGTCGCGCGCTACGTGAATTTGTTGAAGGCAAAATTCGTGTATTAGTGGCCACCGAAGTTGCTGCCCGTGGTCTTGATATTCAAAACCTTGAATACGTTGTTAATTACGATTTACCGTTTTTAGCCGAAGATTATGTCCACCGTATTGGCCGTACTGGCCGTGCAGGTAAAACTGGTGTGGCAATTTCGTTTGTAAGCCGTGAAGAAGAACGCACATTAGCTGACATTGAAAAATTAATTGGCCAACAAATTCGCCGTGTTACGGTACCAGGTTATGAAGTGGGTAGCCGTGAAATGCTGCTTAAGCAAATTGAAAAACGTCGTAGTTTTGCCAAAAAGCAACAACGCGGTGATAACGCTGGCGCACAGATGATTGCCGAGAAAAACATGGATGGCCGTCGTGTTAAAGTCGGTAAAGTGAGCAGTACCGTGAAGTACAAAAAAATTAAGTAATCTTTTTGATGCAAACAAAAAGGCGCCTCGGCGCCTTTTTTGCGTATTAATCAAAGTCATTAGCGTGTCATCTGGCGCATTGCTACCAGCAATATCCTTTGTTATCACTAAGGAGCATTCTCAGGATATGACGTCACAACTCGCCTAAGCATAAAGCCGAGCAATAATCGCAAAGAATGTAAATCCTGTCGTGCCATGACTCATAGCTACAACGCATGTAAAATCTAGACTTGTCGTCAAAAAACACAATCTTTCATCACAAAAAACGGTCATATTTGTACTATTTTCGCCATAAAGTGACTTTTATATTGGATTTTTAATAGCGCATCTCGTTACACTGTTCGGCATATAAAAATATCCCTACACAGAGGCTGTACATCATCATGGCGATTCCTACTACATTTGGCACAGCAAATACTCCAGGCACGATTAAGGCGATGCTATTAGGCTGCGGTGAACTCGGCAAAGAAGTGGCTATTGAGCTGCAACGTTATGGTATTGAGGTGATTGGGGTTGATCGCTACCCTAATGCGCCTGCTATGCAAATTGCTCATCGTTTTCATGTAATTAACATGTTGGATGCTGAGGCATTAAAAGCGGTTATTGAGCTTGAAAAGCCTGATTTAGTCATTCCAGAAATTGAAGCCATTGCCACCCAAACCTTAGTGGAACTAGAGCAACAAGGTCTGCATGTCGTGCCGACAGCCAATGCGGCCAAACTGACTATGGATCGTGAAGGAATTCGCCGTCTCGCGGCAGAAACCTTAGCGATTCCAACTTCAAAGTATTTTTTCTGTGACACCCAAGCAGAATTTGAACAAGCCGTAGCCGATATTGGTATTCCTTGTGTGGTTAAGCCGGTGATGAGCTCATCTGGTAAAGGTCAGAGTGTGATTAAATCAGCAGACACTGTTCAGCACGCATGGGCTTACGCTCAAGAAGGCGGCCGCGCAGGCAAAGGCCGAGTGATTGTTGAAGCCTTTATTCCATTTGATTACGAAATTACCTTGCTAACCATTAGCGCTGTTAATGGCATTCACTTTTGTGACCCAATTGGTCACAGACAAGAAGATGGTGATTATCGTGAATCATGGCAACCACAAGCCATGCCAGCTGATGTACTACAAAAAGCTCAAGCTATGAGCCAACGTGTGGTTGAAGCTCTGGGTGGATATGGCTTATTTGGGGTTGAACTATTTATTCGCGGTGATGAAGTGTACTTTTCTGAAGTATCACCAAGGCCACACGACACAGGTTTAGTCACTTTAATCAGCCAAGATTTATCTGAATTTGCTTTGCATGTTCGAGCGATTTTGGGCTTACCAATCAGCAATATTGCCCAACATGGACCCAGTGCTTCTGCAGTGATTTTAGCAACAGGCACCTCGACCAATATTCGTTATCAAGGCATCGCGGCTGCGTTAGCCCCGGCTAACACTCAATTACGTTTGTTTGGTAAACCAGATATTGATGGTCGCCGTCGTTTAGGCGTTGCATTAGCCCGTGATAGCTCGGTGGAAGCAGCGGTCGAAAAAGCTAAAATAGTGGCGAGTAATATCAAGGTTATATTTTAAATAACGCTTATCTCAGTTAAGCAATAACAGCTCAACAAAATGACTTGATAGACAAAATTAAGCCGCCGAATCTGTTACACGTTTCAGCGGCTTATTTTTTGCTTTTTGCTTTTTGTGTTTAAGTGAATGTATACCTTAGCTTGATAACTTAGTTTTTTGCTTTTGGCAGTGACTTACTGGCTAAATGAAAGTGGACTAACATCATTAGACGAAATAGCGCTTTGAGTTTACGTTCCTGATCAAACTTACCCACATTGATCAATTTTCGTAATACGGTGATTTTCATATACAGGTTTTTCACCAACACATCACTTGGCTCATCTAGATATTTATCAAACTCTTTATAACCCTCAATGGTTTTAGCGCTCAATCTAGCTTGCCGAATACGTAAACCTGAGCTCATGGCATGTTCAAACGCTTTGGTTTCTAACCCTTTAATAATTTCAGCGGCGCTGATTTCCTGCGCTAAGCCATCAACGATAAAATGAATATTTGATTCAATCTCAAATTGCAGCGCATGGGTATCATGACGCACGTTATCAAACTTTGTCCGTTCTTTATCAACAAAATCAAACAAGATTTTCCATAGTGACATAAGCGAATATCCGTATTACTGGTGGTAATTAAAAAGCCATTAGCCATTAACCTGATTCAACACTTTACCCTGTTGAAACTGGTGTACATTTTCAACCGCGATGTTGAGTAGATTTTGTCTAGCCTGCAATGTTGCCCAGGCAATATGCGGCGTAATGGTAATATTGGCAGCACTAAGGAGCGGATTATCATGACTTGGCGGCTCAGTTGATAGCACGTCAACGCCAGCAAATCCATGAGCATGGTTAAGCCATTGGGCTAAATCAATTTCATTAATCAAGTCGCCGCGAGCAGTATTAACCAATAAACAACCCGGTTTAAGTAAGCGTAAACTGTCACTGTTTATCATATATTTGGTTGCCGCATTAAGCGGACAATGTAGCGATATAATATCGGCTTGCTTAAGTAAATGGTCACGTTGACACCATTGAATGGCTGCTGGTAAATTCGTTTTCGGTTGCGTAGTGGTTATCAATACATTCATACCGAATGCCACACCTAAATTGGCAACTTGCTGACCAATATCGCCATACCCCACCACCCCTAAAGTTAATCCTTTTAACGAGGTTAATGGACTCAAACTAAAACAAAAATCCCGATTAGCAGCCCATTGTCCAGCTTTAACAGCGTGATCGTGTAAAGCCACCTGCTGATGGTGATGCAAAATATGGGCAAACACCATTTGCGCCACGGCATCTGGGCCATAAGCAGGAATATTGGTGACCACAATCCCCTGCGCGGTTGCGGCATCCATGGCAACAACATTGGTGCCTGTGGCAAGAACCCCAATATAAATTAATCCGGGCAGTTGCTTTAAGGTTGCGGCACTCAACTGGGTTTTATTCGTCAGCACAATTTGCGCACCTTGGCAGCGACTGACGATTTGATCGAGTGGTGTATGGTCGTAAATATCGCACTCGCCTAATGCCTCAAGCGCCTGCCAATTCAAATCACCAGGATTCAGAGTGTAACCATCTAATACCACTATTTTCATCGATTTTTGGCCCTATTAATAACAGCGTGCACAGGCATTGAGCCTATTACTAACGCATTCCACGTGAAGTTTTAATTCGCTCGTAAGCAGCTTGAATATCTTGCGCTTTAGTGTTGGCAAGCTCCATCATTTCTTCTGGTAAGCCTTTTGCAACAAGCTTATCAGGATGATGTTCGTTCATCAGTTTGCGGTAAGTACGCTTAACGTCTTGATCGCTTGCAGACTCTGATACGCCGAGGAGTACATAAGCATCAGTCAGCGGCATTTTATTACCTTGCGGCGACTGATGATGACTGAATTCAGCTTGCCAACGAGCCAGTAACACATCAAGTTGTGCAGCAAGACCAAGCTTATTGGCAATAGCGGATAAAATTTGCTTCTCATTGGCATGTAACTCACCATCAGATAATGCAGTTTGAATTTGGATCTCTAAAAACATCTGCGCTAACTCAGCTCGGCCTTGAGTGGCTTGTCGAAACAACTCAAGCTGCTGTAACAGATCAAAATCAGCTTGGCGCCCTTGGCGAAAAGCTGTTTGCGCATCAATACGCGATTGTCCCGATAACTTCATTTGATCCATTAACATGGCCGCAATACGGATGTCGGTTTCAGTCACTCGCCCAGAGGCTTTAGCTACATGGCCCATGACGGCAAATGTAGCATTGAAAAACATCGCCTGACGCTCACCGCCTTTACGCATTAACGCGCTTAAGCCTTGGCGTCTGTCATAAGCATGGCCTAACCATAAGCCTAAAATAGCCCCAAAGAAACGCCCAAACATAAACCCAATGATAAACCCAAAAACTTTACCCCAAATTCGCATGTTGTTTTCCACTACGGTTAAATAATTAATATGTCGCGCTTTGCATTTAGGCGCGCTCGCATGCCTTAATCTTGAGCCAGTAATCGACTCTGCAGTTGTTCTAGTCGCTCAATCGTCCCGACATCGCACCAATAAGCCTTAAAATGCACACCTTGTATCCGCTGCTGGCTCATTGATTGCTTCAGCACAGGTCCCAAGGCTTGCTTACCTTCGGGTAAGTTTATAAATAATCGAGGATGGTAAATGCCCAAGCCAGCAAAGGTTAACTTTGGCTCATCATCAACCGTTAATTGGCCATTCACATCAATAGCAAAATCCCCCTGCGGATGATGCGCTGGATTATCAACTAACCATAAAAACGCGTCCGCTTCAGCTTGGATAACCTTTCGATAAGCTAACGAGACATCGGGCAAGTAATCGATAAATATATCACCGTTGATGACTAAAAAGGGCTCATCACCTAATAATGGTAATGCGTGCTTGATACCGCCAGCCGTTTCTAACGCCGTGGTTTCATCGCTATAACGGATCTGTACTCCCCAACGACTTCCATCGCCTAATATTTCAGGTAATTTATGCCCTAACCACGCCTGATTGATCACTATGTCACTCACCCCTAGCAAGGCAAGTTTCTCTATGTGATATTCTATTAATGGTTTACCGGCAACGCTCACTAACGGTTTAGGTAAGGTGTCAGTTAAAGGTCGTAAACGCTCTCCACGCCCCGCAGCCAAAATCATTGCTTTCATGCTTCGCTTACCGCCTCATCAATACTTTTACGGTTTACTCGCGGTAAAATCACCTTATTAACCCATTGACTAAATTCAGCAATTTGTGAGTACTGCATACCAATATCAGCAACGTATTGTAAGGTTAATGGAATATCAGCCAAATAACCGCGCTTGGCATCACGATGGTATAAACGTGCAAAAATACCTGCGGCTTTAATGTGGCGTTGTATTCCCATTAAATCAAACCATTGTTGATAAGTTGAAAACGTTACATCGTCACTCATCAATTGATGATCAATTGCCAGTTGATAATGATATCTCATCAACGGATTAACGATATCGTCAGGCCAGCGCACGTAACAGTCACGTAGCAGAGAGACAGCATCATAAGTGACTGCGCCATAGACGGCATCTTGAAAGTCGATCACCGCTAACGCTTGATTATTTATCAGTAAATTACGGCTATGATAATCACGATGCATACCGACTTGAGGCTGTGCAAGGACATTTTCGGTTAACGCATTAAAGGTCGACTCAATCATTGCCTGTTCATTGTCCGTCAACGAGTAATCTAAATGCTCTTTCAGAAGCCAATCGACAAAAATCGCTAACTCTCGCATCACAAAAGCAGCGTCATAATCGGCCAGCGGACCATCTTGGGTCTCAGTCACGGATGCAATAATGGGTAATAAGTTTAATGCGCGCTGATAATAGTCACTCACATTAGCTTTATTCAGCACCGACAAGAGTTGTAATTCGCCCACATCAGTTTGCAAAACAAAGCCATAGTCATCGCAGGTGGCAAGTACTTCGGGTACTAATAACCCAGCATGATGATAAGCTTTTGCAATCGCTACAAAAGGCGCGATAGGCACTAAATCAATGGGCGAATCAGAGACAATATAATGCTTACCTTGATACTGAATACGAAAATAACGTCGAAAACTGGCATCACCACAGATCAAAATAATGGCAACGTTATCGCCGAAATATTGGTTTAACCAGTTACTTAACGCAACAAATCTTGGGTCAGATAAAATCATCTCAATGGCTCTTAACTAAAAATTGCTTTATTATAGCCAGCATAACATTTGGAAACAGCTAAAGAATGGAATGTTTCATCTAGCTGAGTATCTTTTTCTCTCCAAAACTTTCCGGAATCAGAATTCATAAATTATTGACAACAATGCAGATCCGTTATTTTCTGGCACTAAGCCTACTCCCAAATATCGTGTTGGCTGATGAGCCAACAACGACCGAAGCGCCTGCGCTACAATGCGTTGTTGCGCCACCTGTTTCTCGTTCATTCGAAGATCGTGCAGCATTAACCGGTATTTCTGACGATCAGATTGTTATCATTAGTGATCACTCTGCTGTTTCTTATAACGAGCAAGCCGAATTTTCAGGCGATGTTAGTTTCAGCCAAGGGTTTCGTCATATTGCGGCTGACAATGCCGTATTAGATCAAAAGCAACAACGCTTAAATGCTAACGGTAACCTAATATTTAAAGATGAGTTATTTACCGTTACTGCCGATACACTAGAAGCTCAAATGAGTACCAATAACGCCACCTTAAAAGGCGCACAGTATTGGTTGCATGGCCAACAAGTTCATGGCGATGCTGAAAAGTTACAGATTACGTCAGACAATAATTTATTACTGACCAAAACCAACTTTTCAACCTGTCCTCCAGGTGATGAATCATGGCTGCTTGAAGCGGACATGATCAAAATTGACAGTAAAGAAGAATGGGGTGAGATTTGGAATGCCAAACTGCGTATCGCAGACATTCCAGTGCTATATATTCCATATATGACAGTACCGGTATCTGATAAACGTAAAACAGGCTTTTTATTCCCAAGCTTCAGTACCAGTACCACGAATGGTGTGGAAGTCAGCACCCCTTATTATTGGAATATTGCGCCAGAGTTTGATCTTACTTTCACTCCGGATTTCATGTCCTCACGTGGGCTGTATACCAAAACTCAATTTCGCTATCTTGCCGGTGAGCAACAAAACGGCCAGTTCAATGTCGAATACTTAAGTAATGATAGTAAGCTAACCTCAAACGCTGACCGATATTTGTATCATTGGAGTCATCAAGGGGCCATCAATAAAAACTGGCGTGTCAGATCAGACTATACCGATGTGTCTGATAACAATTATTTCAACGATTTAAATTCCGACGTTAACCGTTCAACCGACAACCAGTTATCACGCATTGGTGAAGCCAGTTATTTTGAACGTAACTGGGATTTCAATATGCGCGTACAAGACATTAAAGTACTTGGTGAAGACGAAAAACCCTATCAAGTGATGCCACAGTTAAACTTTAACTATCGTGCTGCCGATATTTTTAACTCTATCGACTTTAAGTTTAACTCTGAACTGACCAACTTTCGTCATCAAGATAATGACTACAATACCGCGACTCGCTTACACTTAGTGCCTAGCTTAATCTGGCCAATTCAAGGGCCTGCGGGCTCGTTTACCAGTGAAGTTAAATTACTGCAAACCCAGTATTGGCAGCAAAATATCGATCCCGATTCAACCTTAGATAACAGCGTAAGCCGCACTATTCCGCAAGCGCGTTTACATGGTCAGGTTAATTTCGAGCGGGCTACCCAAATGTTTGACGAACAATACCGTCAAACCCTAGAACCGCAAATTCAATACCTTTATGTCGGCTATGAAGACCAATCCAATATTGGTATTTATGACACCGCGCAACTACAAGAAGACTATTATGGCTTGTTCCGCGATCGCCAATATTCAGGCTTAGATCGTGTAGCAGATGCTAACCAGTTCACTTTGGGCTTCACCACCCGTTTATTTGACCAAGCTAACCGCGAAAAAATGAAGTTTAGCGTAGGTCAAATCATGTATCTACAAGACTCAAAAGTCAGCATTGATGATACCTATGAAGAAACAACGCAGTCGACGTCGGTATTAGCAGCAGAACTCGATGCTCAGTTATATAATGACTGGTTTATCAGTGGTTCGGTTCAGCACGACACTCAAACAGGTGAGAATAAAAAGAATGAAGTCACCTTGGATTATCGTCCAAGTAATGACAAATTATTACAGTTAAGCTATCGCTTTGTTCCAGACTTACTCAATACCAATACCAATGATAAAGTTGATATTTCTCAAGCAGGCGTAAGAACATCTTGGCCTCTTAGTGACAACTTATATTTTGTTGGTAACTACTATTATGACCTTAATGAATCTCGTAGTATTGAAACTTATACAGGCGTGCAGTATGAGTCATGTTGCTGGGCATTGCGTCTGAGTTATCATTACCGAATTAAAACAAACTACGATGATGATTTGTCAGCCGCCATTGACGGACGTGAAGAGTTTGAGAGCGGTGTTTATCTAAACTTTGTCATTAAAGGCTTAGGCGGATCGGGTCCATTAGGAGTCGACGACATGTTAAATGAAGGCTTATTTAACTACCGTAAACCACTTTACTTGAGGAATTAACAATCTTTTGTGATAGATTGCTGAACCTAGCGATAAACTCATAGTCCAATAACAACAAACATGCTGTTGAGTATGATGTAGTAACCTTATTTTGGCGATCTATTGCCAGTTTATATTGAATCGAATGTGCCAAGGATTTTGTGGATGAAACACAGTAAAAAAATAATTTTTGCATTACTAGCACTGGCTATAAGCAACACCAGTATTGCTGCGCCAATACCATTAGATCGCGTAGCGGTACAAGTTAATGACGGTATCATTCTTGAAAGTGAAATCAGCAACATGATTACCACAGTCAAAGCCAATGCCAAATCGGCTAATCAAACGCTGCCTTCTGATGACGCCTTGCGTACTCAGGTTATAGAACGCCTCATTTTAACCCATTTGCAAATGCAAACAGCTCAACGTATCGGTTTGCAAATTGGCGATTTACAATTAGACCAAACAATTGACAATATTGCTAAAGAGCAGAAAATATCGGTTGCACAGATGCGCCAATCGATTGAGAGCGAAGGCACTAGCTTTAGTCAATATCGGGAACAGTTACGTCAAGAAGTCACCCTAGGTGAAATTCAGCGTATTCAAGTACAACGCCGAATTCAGGTGTCACCGCAAGAAATTACTGGCTTAGTGAAACTGATTCAGGAACAAGGCTTAAAAGATGTTGAGTTTCAAATTGGTCACATCCTGATTGAAGTACCAAGTAACCCAACCAGTGAACAACTTGAAAGTGCTAGTCGCCGTGCAGATATCGTGCTTAAACGCTTAAATGACGGTGATGATTTCCGTAGCACAGCTATTGCATCGTCTTCGGGTCCAAAAGCGCTAGAAGGCGGGATCTGGGACTTTATGAACATCAATGAAATGCCAACCTTATTTGCTGAAGTGGTTAGTACAGCTAAAAAAGGTGACATTATTGGTCCGATTAAATCGGGGTCAGGTTTTCATATTATCAAAGTAGTCGATACTCGTGGCTTACAAACTCAAGAAGTTGAAGAAGTAAAATCACGCCATATCCTATTAAAGCCCTCACCGATTTTATCGGAAGAGCGTGCTAAAGCGATGTTAGCCAACTTTTTAACTCAAGTGCGTGCCGGTGATGCTGATTTCGCTAAATTAGCCAGTCAGTACTCTGAAGATCCTGGTTCTGCAGCTAAAGGCGGTGAATTAGGCTGGGCAGACCCAAGCATGTATGTGCCAGAGTTTTCTCAAACTCTAGCAAGCCTTGAAGAAGGTCAGTACAGTGAACCGTTCCGTTCAACGCATGGCTGGCATATAGTCCAACTTGAAGCTCGCCGTAAAACAGACGCAACAGAACAATTTAATAGCAACCGTGCTCATCAATTAATCTTCCGTCGTAAGTTTAATGAAGAGCTACAAACCTGGTTAGACGAAATGCGTTCAGAAGCGTATATCGAAATCGTTGAGCCAGAAAGCAAACGAGGCTAAGCATAATTAATGACTAAACGTATTGCCATAACACCAGGCGAACCAGCAAGTATTGGTCCAGACTTAGTCATCAAACTCGCTCAACAGGCTTGGCCTGTTGAGTTAGTTGTTTGCGCCGATCCTGATTTGCTCATGACGCGAGCAAAAATGCTTGGATTACCCTTGCAACTTATGCCTTACCAATCATCACAACCACCAAAACCTCAAGCCGCAGGAACATTAACCATTGCGCCTTTTGCATTAGCTGAAGAAGCTAAATGTGGTGTGTTGAATGAAGCAAACAGTGCATATGTAGTAGAAACCTTGCGTTACGCCGGTGAGAGAAATATGTCGAATGAATTCGACGCCGTCGTCACTGGGCCAGTGCATAAAGGCATTATTAACCAAGCGGGCATTCCGTTTAGTGGTCATACCGAATTTTTTGCATTGCAAGCTAACTGTGCTGATGTTGTCATGATGCTTGCCGCTCCAGGCTTGCAAGTGGCATTGATGACGACTCACATTCCTTTAGCGTATGTCGCTAAAGCGATTACCCGTGATAGACTGCATCATATTATTACCATTTTACATCGCGAGTTAGTCAGTAAGTTTGGTTTAGGCTCACCTAAAATTTATGTGTGCGGACTCAATCCACATGCAGGAGAAGATGGCCATTTAGGCCGTGAAGAAATTGATACCATCATACCTGCGCTCAACGAGCTACGGGAACAAGGTATGGATATTGTTGGCCCCTTACCGGCCGATACGCTATTCCAACCTAAGTATCTCGAACAAGCTGACGTGGTATTAGCCATGTATCATGACCAAGGATTACCTGTGCTTAAATCATTAGGATTTGGCAAGTCGGTCAATATCACCTTAGGTTTACCTTATATCCGTACTTCAGTCGATCACGGCACCGCGCTAGAATTAGCCGGCAGTGGCCAAGCGGATAGCGGCAGTTTTACCTGTGCATTAAACAAAGCCATCGAATTGGCCTCAAAAAGTAAGTAACCCATTTTAATGAGTAATAAAGTACATTTAGGCCATACGGCCAGAAAGCGTTTTGGACAAAACTTCTTAACTGATCAAGGCGTGATTAGTAGCATAGTAGGGGCTATTGCACCTGATAATAATCATGTGATGGTCGAAATTGGACCTGGCCTAGGTGCCTTAACTGAACCTGTTGCAGACATGATTGATAACCTCACGGTTGTTGAATTAGATCGCGACTTAGTTAAGCGCCTACAATATCATCCAACACTAAAAGACAAACTGACCATTCACCAAGGTGATGCATTGCAGTTTGATTTTAACCAATTGCAACAAGCTGGCAAAAAAATGAAAGTGTTTGGAAATCTTCCTTACAACATTTCAACGCCCTTGATGTTTCATTTGTTTGAGTTTGCTGAACAAATAGAAACCATGCATTTTATGTTGCAAAAAGAAGTCGTATTACGTTTATCGGCTAGCCCTGGTAACAAGGCATATGGCCGCTTAACGGTAATGGCACAATATTATTGCCAAGTGGTTCCTGTACTAGAAGTGCCGCCAACCAGCTTCACTCCTGCCCCTAAAGTGGATTCTGCAGTCGTCAGATTATTGCCTTATGCAGTCAAGCCTTGGCCATGTCAAAATGTTGATGTATTAAGGCACTTAGTGACAACCGCATTTAATATGCGCCGTAAGACATTACGTAATAATTTAAAAACATTATTGTCAGACGACGATTTTGCTACGTTACAAGTTGATGCTAGTTTGCGGCCCGAACAAATTAGCGTCGAGCAATACGTCACAATGGCTAATTTTCTGTGTGACAAAAAAGATTAAATATAAGGGCATGCGTATTGAGCATGCCCTTTTGCTTTAGGATCTAATATGAGCCAAGTTGAATCACCGATAAAAATTAAAGTCGACACCCAATATTTAGAACAACAATCTGATGTTGCCGATAATAAATACCTCTTTAGCTACACGATAACCATTATCAATCTGAGTGATAACAAAGTAACTCTAAAAGACCGTCATTGGATTATCACCGACGCTGACGGCGATAAAAATGAAGTCAAAGGCCCTGGTGTTGTGGGCGAAACGCCGACCATTGCTCCGAATACCGCATATCAATATACCAGTGGTACTGTAATGGAAACGCCAGTCGGTTTTATGCAAGGTTTTTATGGTATGGAAGATCATAAAGGAGAGCGCTTTTTAGTCGCAATCCCACCTTTTCGTCTAGCGGTTCCTGGGATATTTCAATAACTTATGGCTAACTATTTTGTTGGCGATATTCAAGGTTGTTATTCAGAATTACAACTACTGCTGCAAAAAGTGGCTTTTAATCCGTCTAAAGACCAACTCTGGGCCGTAGGTGATCTTATTGCCAGAGGAACTGAGTCACTTGCAACCCTGCGTTTCTTTCAGTCTTTACAAGATTCTGCAAAAGTGGTGCTCGGTAATCACGATTTACATCTGCTGGCTTTGCACGGAAAATTAAAGCGACCTAATCCCAACGATCATCTTGACGAACTCCTCAATGCACCTGATATTGATAATTTGGTCACTTGGGTTCGTCAACAACCCTTGATTCGAACCCTACCCGAACACAATATCATCATGACGCATGCAGGTGTTCCCCCTCAATGGGACTTGGCCATAGTTGAGCGTGAAGCAAAACAAGTGAGCATAGCTTTACAGCAAGATGATTATTTAAGCGAATTAATTGGCCAAATGTATAGCGACGATACCGAACAATGGTCGCCAGCACTGGCTGGTATAGCTAGGCTACGTTACTGTATCAATGCCTTAACTCGAATGAGATTCTTGCACTTAGATGGAAGTCTTGATTTTAAGTGTAAATTACCGCCCAGCAAACAACACTCATCAGATTTACGCCCATGGTTTGATTTCCCATCGAAAATAGTGCCACAAAACACCTTAGTTTTCGGACATTGGGCAGCATTAATGGGGCAAACAAATAACCAGAAAATTCTGGCATTAGATACTGGTTGTTGCTGGGGAGAGCACCTCACATTATGGCATCTTGAAAAGAATGAAAATATTACCCAAAAAAGGTTAGTTTAACGTTAAACTAAAGTAGCATTTAGCCGATAACTAAATGTAGAATTTGTTACGCTTGCCTGAGAAACAATCACCCTCTAATAAATTCGATATGATGACATGCAACAGCACACACCAGAAAAATCAGGATCAAATAATAATAGCCGGAGTACTGTATGAAAATTAATGTAGCGACCAGAGTCATTGGCGGTTTTACCGTGGTGACGCTGTTATTGATAGTACTCGGTGGTGTAACCATGCTGAGTAATGACAGAATTAAAGATGGAGCGACGATTCTTAACACTATCAGTTTACCTGCGCTTGAAAGAACGAGCATTTTAAGTGAAAACTTAAGCTCGCAACAAATTGAAGCACTACTGGCTTATTACAGTACTCGTTCATCCCAAATTCCTGCCATAAAAAAACAGTTATCAGATTTAGATAACACCTTTAAACAAGACCTCAGTAGCTTAAACAACTTAGTCAGTAAACAGACGCAGCTTTCAGCCCCCTTAGCGGCATTAAATAAAAGCTATACTTTGTATGGTTCCAATGCCACAAAGATGCTTCTTGAACGTCTAAGTGCGCTTACTTTACAAGAACAGTTACTTAAGATGCGCAGTAATCTTGAAAACGCAGCGGATGACTCCTCATCGATTCTGTTAGATATTATCGATCTAGAAACTAGCGAGGACGAAACTGAACGCAGTTTAGCCGCAACCGCCAGTGTAATCGATAGTACATTCATCAATATCATTACCACAATTTATGATTTAGTGGCGACAACTGAACAAAGCAAATATGACTTAATCATTAAAGAACTCGATTACATGGTCAGCGAAGCATCGACCAAATTAGACTTTATCAACACTAGAGGCAACGGTGTTGTAAACAGTTCAACTTTAGAAGATTTAACCGCTGAAAGCGCAAAAGTATTTACTTTGCTAAAGGGTAATGACTCAATTATCGCTTTGAAACAGCAGCAATTAAGTCATGAGTTTGCCGCGGCTAAACAGCTTGTAGAAACTCAAAGTTCCGCCAAAGACGTCAACAAGAAGATGACTGTTTTGGCAAAATCAATCGATACTTTCGCAAGTGACATCAGTAATTCGGCGTTAGATATTATTGATTCCGCAGCGATTAAAACCCTAATAGTGGTATTAATGGCAATTGTCGTCGCTATTATCGTTAGTATTGCGGTTGTTAAACCACTGACTAATTCGTTAGAAAAAGTTAATAAAGCCCTTAATGTATTGGCATCAGGTGACTTAACTCATAAATTAGATGACACAGGTCACGATGAGTTTGCCGAATTGGCTAAAAACTGTAATCGCTTAGTCGACAGCCTACGCAGTCTTATTATTGGTATTGTCGATCGCTCGAACCAATTAGCGGCTGCAGCTGAAGAGACCTCTGCCATTACCTCGCAAACAACGATAGGTATTCAAGAACAAAAAAGCCAAGTCGATCAAGTTGCTGCTGCGACGACTGAGTTGAGCTCAAGTGCACAGCAAGTTTCAATGAGCGCAGATCAAGCACTCAATGAGATTAAGCAAGCTGACAATGAAACCCAGCACATGCGTACCCTTGCAGAAGAAAGCAAAAATACCATTATTGCCCTTGCAGAAGAAGTCGCTAGAGCCGGAGTTGTTATTAATAAGGTTCATTCAGACAGTGCATCGATTGGTTCTATCTTAGACGTAATCCGTGGGATTGCCGATCAAACCAACTTACTGGCGCTAAATGCCGCGATTGAAGCAGCAAGAGCGGGTGAACAAGGTCGAGGTTTTGCGGTTGTTGCTGATGAGGTTCGTAACTTAGCATCACGTACGCAACATTCAACCAGTGAAATTCAGCAAATGATTGAAGTTTTACAAGTCGGCACTCAGGAAGCGGTTGCCGTAATGGAGCAAAGTCGAGGTCAAGCCAACAGTTGCGTTGAAAAGAACGAGCAATCTAATATTGCCCTCGAAACTATCAGTAAGTCGGTTCACCGAGCCTATGATTCGGGTAATCATATTGCCCATGCTGCGCAAGAGCAAAATATCGTTAGCCAACAAGTTTCCGAAAAACTTGAACATATCGCATCGATTTCAGAAGAAACCTCAATCGGTGCCGATCAAACTGCACAATCAAGTCATCAAGTTGCAATGCTTGCTGAAGAGCTACAAGCCTCTGTACGCGAGTTTAAGGTCTAATTGATAACCATTATGCTCAAATTAATAAAAGGTCCCTCTGGGGCCTTTTTTATTGCTATCAATATCAAATGCAAGGTTAACCCTAATCGATGGTAGCGCTGGTTTATCACATTGATTAACCCACTATAGTCGGACATATAACAGTTAAAAATAACCGCAACTGAAGTATAGGGAGCGAGTCAGTAAAGCTTAATAGCAACATTTGGCCTAGCTCTTATCAAACTAATACTCAATGTAGCCTATTGCAAATCAATGCAGCTGGCGAGACTGAGAAGAGTTAGATATATGTTTATATTCCCAACCAAGGTTAAATAGCACACTAAAATGAGCTTTAATCGAAATAACACTCTTAAACTTGCTCATAAATTACCGACATAAAAAATGCCGATAATTACTTATCGGCATTTCTGGTTCGCTTTATGTTACTGCATATTCGGATGATTAATCATCTGACTCAGCACCACCACCAAGACGGTCTTTGATCGCTGTTGTTATTTCGCTTGCATCGTAACCATTGGCAGAAGCCCAATCTAAAATAGCTTTACCGTCAGCTTCTGGAGCAGCAAGATCTGATGATGGCATACGTTTAGCAATAAATTCACCCACATTACCCGCGTTCGACTTGTAGGCAGTACGCAATAAACTGCTGCCATCACAAGAAATACTGGAGTATACGTTACGTAATTTAACACGGCTCTCTTTCATTTTTTTACGTAAGCGGTTTTTATCATCTGATTTCACATAATCACAAATATTTGCAACTAATTGATCTGTATCGGCAATAGCAGGTACTGATACAAAAGATGATCCAATCAGGGCTGCGATAGCTACAGGCAATAGACGCATCTGACACTCCTTTATTTTTTTATAGTTATATAGCTATGTATAGAGATCATATTTTAGATCGCTGTCAAACTAATTCAGGGTTAAACACGCCTAATTTAACACTTTTTATGTAAAGTGTTAAAGCTATATTGCAATCCTTTGTCGTTTGTTGCATTTACTGAATTCTGTAATTGCCAAGATCCATCATCCCAATCAGGAAACAAGGTATCACCATCAACATCAAGATCGATTAACGTAAGATATAAAATATCAGCTTTGGGTAATAATTGTTGGTAAAGCTGACCACCACCAATGACGACTATTTCGTCACAATCGCCAGCGGCAGCAACAGCATCATCAAAGCTTTGAACACAGGTCACGCCATCAATACTCAGCTGGCTGTTACGACTTATGACGATATTATGTCGACCAGGTAATGGCCGCCCAATGGATTCAAATGTTTTACGACCCATTACCACAGGTTTAGACAAGGTCATCGCCTTAAAATGACGTAAATCTTCCGGTAAATGCCATGGCATTTTATTGTCTTTGCCGATAACTCTGTTGTTGGCCATTGCGGCAATCATTGCAATACGCATTGAGGCAGAATCCTTGTGGTTAGATAATCGATCTGGTGCGATAGTAGAGTAAGCTTGGTAACGCGAGCCCAACGGCAAGCGCACCTAAAATAAATACCGTTTTTAAGCCGTTTAAAATGACTTGTGCAGTGAGTTCAGGGCTGACTTGACTTTGGGCGGTCAGTTGAATCAGAGCAATCACGGTATTAAATGCATAAGTACCTGGCACCATAGGGATAATAGCTGCGACAGCATACATTAATGGTGGGGCTAAATGTTGCTTTGCAAACTGAATCGTCACGACGCCCACAATTGCAGCGGCAGCAAATGTCGCCCATTCTATCGGCATTGAAAATTGCATTAGTAAGGTTCGAGAACTGTGACCTATCGCACCAGCAAGGGCGCAATAGAGTAAATATCGTTTAGGAACGTTAAACACCATGGCAAAACCAATTGCGGGTATCGCGGAAAAAAAAGCGTCATGCAATAACAAACTAATCAGCTCAAGCATTAGAAAATCCCCCCCAATTGCATGGCGATGGTGATACCGATAACAGAAGCTAATGTTAATAACGTTGCATGACCCCAGCGAGAAATGCCTACGTTCATATGACCTTTAACCATATCTGAAATAGCATTAATCAACGGAAATCCAGGCACCAGCATTAATACGCTTGCGGCCATTGCCACTTGGGGAGTATGGGTAATTGGCCACATATAACCGGCTTGGGCAACAACAGTAATAATGAATGCTGTAATCGAAAAGTTAACCAATAAATTGAAATGGCGCGATGCTAGAAAAAGCCGCACCATCATGCCAATCGACGAGGCAAAAAATGTGATTAAACATGCCATCATGTCGCCATCGAATAAATGACAGAAACTGGCACATGACAAACCAATCATAGGGACTACGGCGATTGCAGGATAAGTTTTAGGGGTAATATGAGCGAGGCGGCGGCGAACTTCATTGGCACCATAAATGCCTTTTTCTGCCAATATACAAATTCGCTGTAATTCACAAATCACCGTCATATTAATGCCATGAGCACGAATACGACGAGTGGTCGTGACACAGCGACCGTGTACTAAGCTGGTCAGTACTAATGCATTAGATGAAATTGATATCTCAATGCTAGCAAGACCGAGTGCTTTACCTAGGCGCTGGCTAATCTCTTCAACAAGATCAGACTCAGCACCATAAGCCAACAGTAGTTGCGCACAACGCACTACAAGGCGGGTAATTTCATTTTGGCTATCTTCGTACACGATATCCTCAAATGAGTCTATTAACGTTGATAGATCACTTCTACATCATAATCGTCATCATCAAAATCATCGTCAAAATCATCATTATAATCTTCATTAACGACTTCATCTTCAGCGCTATGGTAATTATCCCATTTAAATTCAACATCAGCATCTGGCGTTATTTCTTCGACAATAGCCGGTAAACTTCTGATGTAGTCGAGCATCTTAATGCTTAACTCTTCAGTACCGGTTCGATTGTAAGCAGACATAGTATAAACATCTCCTTGCCAATCTAGCTCTTTAACGATGCGATCGATTTTACCCTGTAACTCTTCGTCAAGCAGCAAATCGGTTTTATTGAAGACTAACCAACGCGGTTTTGCCGCAAGCTTTGGAGAGTACTTCTCAAGTTCACCAACAATAGCGCGAGCTGAATAGACAGGGTCAACACCATCGATAGGTTCAATATCAATAATGTGTAATAACATGCGACAACGTTCAAGATGCTTTAAGAAACGAATACCTAAACCAGCACCTTCTGCAGCGCCTTCAATCAAACCAGGAATATCTGCAATAACAAAGCTTTGACCTGGACGCGGATTCACCACACCAAGGTTTGGTACTAAAGTTGTGAACGGATAATCAGCCACTTTAGGCGTTGCACGTGAAACTGAGCGTATGAAAGTCGATTTACCAGCATTTGGCATACCGAGCAAACCTACATCAGCAAGCAATAAAAGTTCAAGCTTGATTGAACGAACTTCACCTGGAGTACCTAAGGTCTTTTGACGCGGAGCACGGTTAGTACTGCTCTTAAAACGAGTGTTACCTAGACCGTGGAAACCACCTTTAGCAACGAGAAGCTTTTGTCCATGCGAAGTAAGATCGCCAAGTGACTCTTCTGTTTCTTGGTCAATAGCACGAGTACCTACAGGTACTTGAAGAACTAAATCACTGCCGCCATGACCGGTACAATCACGACCACGACCATTGGTTCCGCGCTCAGCCATATGAAAACGAGTAAAACGGTAATCAATTAGCGTATTAAGGTTTTCATTAGCTTGTAGGTATACACTACCGCCATCACCACCGTCACCGCCGTCAGGGCCACCATCTGGGACATACTTTTCGCGTCTAAAACTCACGCAACCGCTTCCGCCGTCACCTGCTTCTACGCGAATATTCGCTTCATCAACAAACTTCATACTGACTCCTGACGCCACTTAATCTGTAATTATAAACCCAAATAACTGAGTTTTGCAGGAAAGCGCTGAAGATAGCATTCATCACGATATCGCCTACTGCATATAAACAAAATCATCAAACTATCCTATAACAGTTTAATGATATAAAAAACACAAAAGCCCCACCATAGGCAGGGCTTTCGAGATCTAGCTTAGAAAGAATTAAGCTTCGATGCTAATAAACTTACGATTATTAGGACCTTTAACTTGAAACTTTACTTTACCGTCTGTTAATGCAAACAAAGTATGGTCACGACCAATACCTACGTTTACACCAGCGTGGAACTTAGTACCACGTTGACGAACGATAATGTTACCAGCTAGAACTGATTCACCGCCAAAGCGTTTAACACCAAGACGTTTACTTTCTGAATCGCGGCCGTTACGAGTAGAACCGCCAGCTTTTTTATGTGCCATGAGTTAGACTCCTAAATTATGCGCTGATCGCAGTGATTTTAACTTCGGTGAACCATTGACGATGGCCCATCTTCTTGTCGTGATGCTTACGACGACGGAACTTGATAATAGTTACCTTGTCGCCGCGACCGTGGCCAACTACTTCAGCTACGACTTTACCGCCAGCAACTAAAGGAGCACCAACATGCACTGTTTCACCATCAGCGATCAATAAAACTTGATCGAATTCTATGGTTTCACCAGTAGCAACTTCTAATTTTTCTAAACGAACTGTATGACCTTCAGCAACACGGTGTTGCTTTCCGCCACTTTGAAAAACAGCATACATGGCTATTTTACTCCAAATGACTAACACACTAACTCATATTATTGACGAGACTAGGTGCTAAAAAACTTTTAATGACAATGGGCGCGGATTCTACGCGAAGAATTATCATCCGGCAAGTGCTAATTCACTATCAAATAAAAAAGACCCTATTACTGCACACTATTCATTAATAGCTAATGTGCCTTCTTTAAAATTTAGTTAACATGTTTGAGTTAATCTATGCCTAAATTTTATAGGTAAATTGGCAATAATCCAGCAAACTATCGCGAAATCAGGATAATGTAAGCGCAATTGTGTAAATACATACTTTGAAAAATAGCACTAATATCCTGTAAGATATGCGCTCTAATTCGATATGACTAATTAAGGGTGCAAAGCCTGTCGCCCAACAACCAGAGACTATTATGGATTTAAACGCCATTCGTCAACTGGCTGACACTGATATGCAAGCAGTCAATCAGCTGATATATAAACAACTTGAATCTGATGTAGCCCTAATTAATCAATTAGGCTTTTACATAATCAATGGCGGTGGTAAACGTTTACGTCCGTTATTATCTGTATTGGCCGCCCGAGCTGTTGGCTATCAAGGCGAACATCACTTAAAACTCGCTGCGATTATCGAATTTATTCATACCGCGTCTTTATTGCATGACGATGTTGTTGATGAGTCAACACTGCGTCGCGGCCGTGAAACTGCCAATGCGTTATTCGGTAATAGTGCAAGCGTGCTGGTTGGCGACTTTTTATATACTCGCTCATTTCAAATGATGACCGAGCTTGACAGCATGAAAGTGCTTAAAGTCTTAGCCCATACGACTAATGTACTTGCTGAAGGCGAAGTATTACAGTTAATGAACTGTAATGATCCCGATACGACCGAAGCAAACTATATGCGGGTTATCTACTGTAAAACCGCTAAATTATTTGAAGCGGCAACTCAATTAGCCGGCGTATTAGCAAATGTCAGCCCGGAACAAGAACAGGCATTAGCCAATTACGGCAAATACCTAGGTACGGCGTTTCAGTTAACCGATGATTTACTTGATTACACGGCTAACTCCGACGAACTCGGCAAAAACATCGGTGATGACCTCGCCGAAGGTAAACCGACGTTACCGCTGATATATGCTATGGAAAATGGGTCTGATACTGCTAAAAAGCTGATTAGAGAGGCGATTGAACAAAGCGACGGTACTAAAGCTATTGATGAGATATTAGTGGCATTGGGCGAGTCTGGTGCATTAGTTTACACCCAAGAAAAGGCGCAAGCTGAAGCACAAAAAGCCATTGATGCACTCGGGGTTTTTCCTGATAATGACTACAAACAGGCATTAATTTCATTGGCTCACTTATCGGTTAATCGCAGTAGTTAGCAATCATCAAGAGCTCAACAATTACCATAAACAGTGGTTTTCTGATGACAAGATTTTATGACTAACGGTATTGAGAAAGGTGTGAATATAAATTCACACCTTTTTTGTTATCACACTTGCCAATTTATCGGTTTATTACCCTGGTTAATTAATAATTGATTGATACTTGAAAAATGATGACAACCAAAAAAACCCCGATAAGCAGATAAGGGCGATGGATGTGGGCCGTTCATTACATGATGATGAGGTGCGGTAATCAATCGACCTTTTTTAATCGCGTGATTGCCCCAACACACAAATATGATTGGTGATGCTTGTTGATCTAAGCACTTCAGCACACTATCGGTAAATGTCTCCCAGCCCGCTTTAGCATGTGAATGAGCTAACCCCTGCTCTACTGTCAACACAGTATTGAGTAACAACACCCCTTGCTTAGCCCAAGCGCTTAAATCACCATGTTCTGGGATCACAAAACCGTCAATGTCATTGGTTAACTCTTTATAGATATTAGCCAATGAAGGCGGTGGTTTTATGCCCTTCTTAACCGAAAAAGACAGCCCGTGAGCTTGATTTGGGCCATGATAAGGGTCTTGCCCTAGTATCACGACTTTAACCGCTGACAAGGGCGTTAAATTAAAAGCAGCAAACACTTCATCATCCGGTGGATAAACAACCTTATTAGCGGCCCTTTGTGAGGCAATAAAGTGCATCAAATCTTGATAATATGGCTGTGATTGTTGTTGTTCAAACAAGGTTTGCCAATGGGAAGTCATCTAATGTATTCCTTCAAAAAATTAGCGATAAATTAGCGAACAGCTCAGTCTTTAGTTTACTATCAACAGATTAATCACTTTTATGCCTAATATGATGCCATTACATAATAACAAAAACACCCCTAAAAATGGTTTTACCCTTATTGAACTCGTCGTTGTTATCATCATACTTGGGATTATCGCAATGATTGCCTTACCAAAATTTGTTGATATCGGCAGAGATGCTAAAATCGCTACGGTAAAAGTCACTGGTGGGGCATTTTCGTCAGCAATAACCCTAGCGCACATGAAATGGGCAGCCATGGGGTATTCTGGCCCGGCAGATAATTTAGCGATTTTCAGTCAAGCTGGAACCGATGGCCAACTTGATATCAACCAATGGGGTTATCCAGCACAGAATTACCCACCTTACGAGGCTTCGCCAAGACTGGATAATAATAATGACTGTCTCTCAGTCTGGCCTACGCTATTACAAGATGGCCCAAGTGTTTCAATTAGTGCAGATAAGGATATATCGGAATATAGAGCTGAATATATCAATCCAGATCAGTGCCGTTATTACTACAATTTACTACCACTGGTGTCCATATACTATGATTCGCGTAACGGCGAGGTCTTGATAGATTCAAATCCTGATAGCTAATTTTTTACCTGAAATTTTCAAACAAAGACGTTACACTCATTGGAAAATTAACTCACCAACAAAGTGGATATGATGTCTGAAGCCAAAACAGAATTAACAATGTATCAAATAGCTGACCAATTTATTGCCTTAGCCAATCAACTTAGCCAACAAGAAAATGATATTGGCAAAGTCGGTACCGCAATGAGATTTGCCTCTGCTCGTTTTAATGCGTTTGAAGCATCGATTAAATCAGCTAATCTTGCTGCGGAAAAAGATCATGCACTCGCTTGGTTTTCTGATGAATTTAAAGCAATGTTAAAAGAGAATTTAGAAGACCACATCGCTAATCCTCCTATTGCTGCAGAGCAACAAGAGCCCGAAAGCGATGACAGCGTGCAAATGTTTAAAGGCGTTTAACCAACATATGACGCATTATAACAATAATGCCTAACAGATTATTGCTAGGCATTATTGTTCATAACTGACTCATTTTGCACCGTCAGCAATACGGTTCATCCTAGCCGATATCATGATGACTATTTATAGTCGCAAAATTCAGATATTACAGCAGAGTATAAATCACCCTCATTGCGAGTAAAATTAACACCACACCTGAAAGCCTATCAATTAATTTGGCCTGATTTCGTAACTTAGGCAACACGGCAGAATGAGACAACAAAAACGCAATAATGGTGTACCATAATCCATCAACGATTAATGGCGTAAACACAATTAAACCTTGGCCAATAGCAGTCTGAGCTGCTAATACAAATTGACTAAATAAAGCCAAAAAGAACAGGAGTATTTTGGGATTAAATAATGAAATAGCCATACCATCTCTTGCTGCAATCCACAGACTTGTGGGTTGACCCGCCGCCAATTTTTGCTGCATTCCGCCTTTAGACCTAAGTGCTTGCATCCCCATCCAAGCTAAGTAAATCGCTCCAGTTACCGCGATGGTATTAAAAATAACCGGCGATGCTTTTAATATTGCTGCCAAACCCAATAGAGTTACCAGAGCATAGACACCAATACCGATTGAATGTGCCCAAGCACAGACGATACCGTGTAATCGGCCACCACCAAGGGTATGCCGCACCACCATGGCTAAACTGGGGCCTGGGGACATCGCCCCCAAACAACATATCGCCAATAATCCCAGCCAAGTACTTAACGTCATAACACTCCTTTACTTGTAGTCACCTAATTTGTGCAAAATGCATTTTAACAACCAGTTAAGCATGCGCTGCTAGTGTAGCGCCGCTGATAAGGATGGGTATGATAACGTATTTACAGGGGAAACCTATGGCGACATTAATGATGATATTACTCTTGGTTATTTTTAGTGCCGTGGTGTTACTCATCAGGGCTAAAATTAAAGGTAAATCGATTCCGACCTTGATTATTGTCATGCTCATTTTTATGGGGATCTGTTTTGCTGGTGTGCTCGCTTTTATTAATAAAGGTGAAAACTATCAAGCTTACCAAATGCTTCGTTGGCAGCCGCTACAGCCCGAAAAAATTGCCTCTTATGTTGCACAGGGCAATATTGTGTTTGTTGATATCACAGCTGATTGGTGTGTGCCCTGCCAGACCAATAAAGCCAATGTGCTTCACCGTGAACAAGTCGTAAACCAATTAAACCAACAGCATATTATCCTCATGCAAGGTAACTGGACCCATGCCGATGCGGTCATAGAGCAATACATGGGGCAACAGGCTGTTGCTGGTACGCCGTTTAATAAAGTGTATGGCCCTAGCTACCCAAAAGGGATTGAGTTGCCTAAAGCGCTCATTATCGATGACCTTTATCAAGCGTTATCTCTAGTCGCCCAGTAAATTATCATCCTTGTGATACTTGAAATAAAAAAGACTGCCGAAGCAGTCTTTTTCGTTATTGTGCCATTAACAACAATGGCAGTTAACTTATATTAGAAGCGATAGTTAACACGGCCGTAATAGAAGCCACCGTTGTAATCGAATGGACCACTTTCGTAGTACACTCCACCTAACTCACCTAATGTGCCATCTTTTAGCTTCTGCGCTTCTTGATCGAAGATGTTATTAGCACCTACAGATACCGTTAAGTTATCAAGTACCGCATAACTCACTTCAAGATCGATAGTCACTGCAGCATCAGCAACCTCAGAACCCCAATCAGAAGTATCATCAGCATGTGTTGCGTAATATTCACCAAAATAGTTAGCACGCACAGACATGCTTAAATCATCCCAGCTTTGGCCCCACGTTAGAGTGGCACGATGTGCTGGAATACCATCTTCTAAACGACGAACTTTACCTGCATCAGTTGTTTCTGGATCATACTTATCAACACTAGTATCAGTCCAACCATAGGCTAAGCTAAACTTGGCATCGCCAGAAAGCATTTCAGTAGTATACGAACCGACAATATCAACACCTTGAGTGGTGGTATCAAAGTCATTGGTATAGAAGGTTACCGCTGAAATCAGTTCAGGGAATTCAACACCAGCAGCTCTTAATGCATCATAATCACTTGCTTTAACCGAAATTTGGCTTGACTGAGCAATACGACCGGTGACTTCAATGTTGTAGTAATCAACTGTTAAGAACAAGTTTTCATATTGATACACCAAACCAGCTGCATAGCTAACAGACTCTTCAGGCTCAAGCACTTCACCGCCATAGAAAGCCGCTAATGGATTTGTTGGTGGCGCAATAAAGGTCTGAATCAAATCACCATTCACAATCGATGTTTGCGTATTAACTACGTTTTCTTGACCGACTGTAGGTGCACGGAAACCGGTGCTGTGTGAAGCACGGAACGATAATTCATCCGTTGCAACATACTGCGCGGTTAACTTGTAGTTTAATGTGTCACCAAAAGTAGAGAAATCTTCGTAACGAAGTGCGACACCTAGTAAGAAGTCTTCGGTTAAATACGCTTCAACGTCAGTATAAATACCAATGTTGCTACGGTCGTTTTTACCAGCTGATTCTGGACCAAAACCTTTAAATCCATGTGAGCCGATGTTGAAACCTTGGTCTGCGTAAGGGCCAGCAATCCAAGAGGCTTCATCACCTTGACCAATTTCAAATGACTCTTTACGCCATTCAGCACCCGCAGCAAAGCTAATGTCTTCAATGCCACCTAAAGTCACAAAACGCGAGAAATCAAGGTTTACCGTTGTTTCAACTTGCTCGTAAGAGCCGGTGTCAAAGTCTGTTGGCGTATCTAAGCCCAACGATGGGTTAAGAGAGTTTTTTAAACCAAAGCTGGCTTTGTTACTACCAGTACCTGCACTGGCATCGTACATCCATTCACCTAACTCGCCTTTAACACCGGCAAAGAAAGACATGTCTTCAATTTTACCGGTAAATTGTGGCGTATACCCACCTGGGCGAATTTGGTTCATCGCAAAACAATTTGGATCGGCGACCATAGCTTGATACTCATCAGTCGCTAGCACATTTGGTACATTGGCAGACACATTACCTACCCACGAACATGATGCTACACCATTTTCAGCTAAACCAACGTCACCTACTAATAGGGTTTCACCACCATCGTTGGAATACACGTTACCGCGGTTATGTGGGTTGCGATAGTAGAAACCACCTGTTGCTTCACGCGAAGATACGTTACCAAAAGCATACAAATGAGTGTCATCATTAATATCAAAACCTGAGTTTATGAAAACGGTATAGTCATCATTAATCTCTGGATTACCCCAAGTTTGAGCAGGGTCTTGAATGTAAGGGTTGCCATCAGTTCCATCTGTACCGTAAGCAATAGCAGCTGCATCTGGACGCTGTACACTGCGACTAGTCGCATCAGCGGTTTTATATTGCGCACTGATGTTAACAAAGCCATCATCAGTTAACGGTAAACCGATGTTACCATCGATAGTAGTTGCTGCGCCGTCACCTTCGTAGTATTCACCTTGACTGACGGTGATAGAGCCACCTTCAGAGGCGTCTTTTAATACAAAGTTCATGACGCCCGCAATCGCATCAGAACCATACTGAGCTGCAGCACCATCGCGTAATACTTCAACTTGCTTTAATGCTACACCTGGAATAACTGAAATATCTGGACCTTGAGCACCATCGTTAATGCCACCACCTTGGAAAGCAATAACTGACGCACGGTGACGGCGTTTGCCGTTAACCAAAATAAGCGTACTGTCAGACGGTAAACCACGTAAGTTAACCGGACGAACTAGCGTTGCTGCGTCACTAATAGGTTGCGCACGAGAGTTAAAAGAAGGCACAGATGTCACTAACATGTCGATCATGTCAGTTGAACCATTTTTCTTTAAATCATCACTGCTGATGATGTCAATTGGAACCGGTGAATCACCAATTGAACGCGGTGCAGCACGTGAACCAACTACTGCGATTTTTTCAACATTTTCTTTGTTTACAGCTTCTTCATCTTCAGCAAAAGCTTGAGAGCTAATTACCGTTCCGGCAAGTGCAAATGAAATGGCTAAGCTTAAAGAGCTAATACCAAATTTAGATTTTTTTGATTGCATCATCATTATTATGTTCTCAACTGCTTATTATTGTTGTTTGTCGACTATGTCTTTTACAAAAATTGCTAAAAAACACGTCACACTATCGAAATAATCCCTATCCCGACTACATTTCTATAACAATTGAATTACAATTGCTAACACTTTTTGGGATAAATAAGCACTTGCTAAAGATTAACCAACACAATAATGATCTAAGCTTTTGATTTTTAGTGACATACATCACAAAACGAATTATTTTCAATAAGTAAATATTTTAAACATAATCACTACAAACCTTAAGTGTAATTATAATTTTACACTTTAAGCTGCATTTTTATCCTAGAAGTTTTTAGAGGATTAACCGAAATAAACAAGCTAATTTCAAATCAATATCAGTGAGGCTTTGCCAATTGATATTGACCCGTGTAGGTTAGTCAACATAATCTAAACGGACGTTTGATTTCTATAATAATAACTCAAACATAAAAGGAGATAGCATGCCTTATGATGCTGATTCAACACTCGACCTAGATCAATACTCATCCATTGTTGATTTAATCGAAACAGCGTGTGAAAAGTTCGCTGGCAATACTGCGTATGCTTGTCTTGGTAAAAGCACCACCTTTAGTGAAATAGAACGTGATTCACGCTATTTTGCCAGCTACTTACAGCATTGCACCTCATTGCAAGCGGGTGACAGAGTCGCAATCCAACTGCCTAATATTACTCAGTTTGTCATTGCGGCGTATGGGGTTATTCGCGCTGGGATGGTGCTCGTGAATACAAATCCTATGTACACAGAACGTGAACTAATTCATCAATTTAATGACTCAGGGGCTAAAGCCTTAATTGTATTATCTGATCTATTACCAACGTTAACTAAGGTTATCGATAACACCGCTATCGAGTTAGTTATTTCAACGCATGCAATGGACCTTATTCAGCCACAAGGCCAGCCAGAAACATCATTTAGTAAAGTAGAATTTATGGCCGTGCTTGCTGAAGGTGCCAAACATCCATATAACCCAATAAAGCCCAACCATGATGACTTAATTGCGCTGCAATACACTGGTGGCACAACCGGTTTGTCCAAAGGTGCTATGCTCAATCATGGCAACCTTTTAGCCAACTCAGGCCAAGTGAAATCGCGAATTGCCAGCACCATGAACGAAGGGCATGATGTATTTGTCGCGCCATTACCGATTTATCATATCTATGCTTTTATGGTTAATTTAGTCCTGTATTTTGAATCAGGTGGTTGCTCAGTATTAATCCCTAATCCTCGCGACATTGCAGGGTTGATCAATACTATGAAAGCTCATCCCTTTACTGGGTTTGCAGGCTTAAACACATTATTTGTCGGTTTATGTCATCAACCCGAATTTAAAGCCTTAGATTTCAGCAGAATGAAAATAACCATTTCAGGTGGTACCGCCTTAACCAGCGCCGCGGCTAATTTGTGGCAACAAACTACTGGTTGTATGATTTCAGAAGGCTATGGTTTGTCTGAAACATCACCTGTCGTCAGCCTTAATGCACCTGGTCATCAGCGTCTTGGCACTATTGGCAAACCCGTTTTGGGCACTGAAGTGCGAGTGCTTGATATGGATGACAATGAAGTGGCTATCGGTCAAGCAGGAGAACTTGCTGTTCGCGGACCTCAGGTGATGCAAGGGTATTGGCATAAAGCCGAAGAAACCGCTAACGTCATGACTAAAGACGGCTTTTTCAAAACCGGCGATATTGGTATTGCCAGTGTTGATGGTTATCACACCATTGTCGATCGTAAAAAAGACATGATTATTGTCTCAGGCTTTAACGTCTATCCTAATGAAGTTGAAGACGTACTTGCAAGCCATGAGCTAGTGCTAGAGTGTGCGGTCGTCGGGGTGGAAGATGAACGTTCTGGCGAAGCGGTAAAAGCAGTGATTGTATTAAAACAGCCGCCAACGGATATTGAGGCAGTAAAACAGACAATTAATGATTATTGTCGAAGCCAACTCACGGCTTATAAAGTCCCACGTATTATTGAATTTACCGAACAACTGCCAAAAAGCACAGTAGGTAAAGTTTTACGTCGTGAATTACGCAAGTCTGCTTGATTAGCAATCGATGGTTTGGAACATTCTCCCTAAGGTGAATGCTTGTCGATAATACCGTGTCCCGTTCATCAATAAACAAGATGCTAAGGCATATAGTTTATTGATGAACGATTAACATACCGAATTAGCCAATCAATTCTGAGCTGATTAAATTGCGGGCTCATCGTTATCCATTAATAACTGTAAGCTAGCAAACTCACGATATAATTCGTTACTGGTCATCAATTCGCTATGGGTTCCGCTGGCAACTAATTGCCCCTTATCGATGACAAAAATCCGATCGGCATTAATCACTGTCGCTAAACGATGGGCAATAATCACTGTGGTACGTTGAGCCATTAGAGAATCAAGCGCCTGCTTAACTTTTATCTCGCTAACTGCATCTAACGCACTAGTGGCCTCATCAAGTAACAGTAATGGCCTATCGGCTAAAATCGCTCTAGCAATCGCTATCCGCTGCTTTTGACCACCAGATAAGCGCACGCCACGTTCACCTAAATAAGTTGCATAGCCTTGGGTAAACTCGCTAATAAACTCGTCGGCTTTAGCCGCAATACAAGCCTGCTTAACTTCTTCATCACTGGCATCTAAGCGACCATATCGCACGTTATCAAGTACGTTCATAGCAAAAATTACCGACTCTTGCGGTACCAGTGCATATTGTTGGCGTAAATCAGCCAATGATAGCGTCGAAATATCAATACCATCTAATAAAATTCGCCCTTGTTTGGGCTGATAAAAGCGCATCATCAATTCGAATAAGGTACTTTTCCCTGCACCACTTGGACCCACTAATGCCACCCGCTCACCAGGAGCAATCGTCAACGACAGCTGGCGGATCACGTCTTGCCCATGATCCGATGGATAAGCAAAGCTCACATTATCAAAACTGAGCAAACCATTAACAGGCAGCACCAATTGCGCTGGTACAGCTTGCTGAGGTATGTCTATTGGGGTGTTAACTAATTCCACTAACCGTTCAGCCGCCCCAGAAGCCCGCTGAATTTCACTGAAGACTTCGCTAATAGTCGCTACAGCACCTGCGACCATCACAGCGTAAAACATAAACGCAGACAACTCCCCGCCAGTGATGCTGCCAGACATAACGTCTTTGGCTCCAATCCAAGTCACAAAGGCAATGGCGGCAATACTTAAGAACATCACGGTTGATATAAGTAGTGCACGATACTTGATACGGCCTTTCGCCACATCCATTACCGCCTCAACACGGTCGGAAAAAAGTTGACGGTCTTTAGCTTCATGGGTATACGCTTGAACGGTATGAATCTCATGTAACGTTTCATCGATATAAGCACCTAGATCGCCTACTCTATCTTGGCTTTTACGCGACAAAGCCCTTACTTTTCGTCCAAAAAAGCTCACAGGACCTAGTACCAAGGGAACCGCTAATAAGACTAATGCAGTCAATTTAACACTGGTAAACGCCATCATAACAATGCCACCAATCACAGTGACACTTGAACGTAATGCCATTGATAAACTCGACCCAACAACGCTTTGTAATAAAGTACTGTCTGCGGTAAATCGTGAAATCACCTCACCAGTTCGCTGGGTGGCAAAAAAAGCTGGCGATAACGCGATTAAATGACTGTAAACCTGTAATCGAATATCAGCACTAACCCGCTCGCCGAGCCATGTCATAAGATAGAATCGGCAAAAAACCGCTGTGCCGCTGACCGCTGTTATCGCAATAATAAACAACATAATCTCATTTAAACGCCCTGCGTTATCGGCAACAAAGCCCTCATCCACCATCAGTCGCACACCTTGCCCAAGCGACAGCCATGCTAGCGATCCAATAAACAAAAAGATTATTGCTGCCACTACCTTCAAACGATAAGGCGATAGAAACTGTAAAATCCAAGGCAGAACAGGATGCGGTGAAGAAGATTTAGTAGGAGAAATTGCCGCGGTTGCAGTAGTCGTTGAATTCGTCACAGTATTAACCAGCATAAATAACTAAGATATTCTGATAGTACCAACAAAACATTGTAGATGCTTTAACTACAAGCACCCAAAACACCTGATTATTGTTCCGCAAAAATAATGCTAAGCGGGTACTGAACCTTGTTGGTTGAAATTTGTTAGTTAACATTCGTTCGGCACGAACAACTTAATGGTTTATTTAGGGATACGACATAAGCCATTACCCTAAAACAAACTAATTTGATGAAAATGCAAGCCGTGTAGCCGCCCACTTGGGCTGCGTTTGTGGCTTCTTGCTGCAGTATTAAAAGCCTTATGCATATAAAATATTGCCACATACTGCGCCAATATTGTTATTGCAAGCTCCCCGCCCTGCTTTTGACTAACAATAATATGAGGAAAAATATAATGAAGAATAGCTTAAGCGCGTCAAGCGGTTTTACATTAATAGAATTGGTTGTCGTGATCATAATTTTGGCCATATTAGCTGTTGTGGCTACAAGTAAATTTATTGATTTACGTACTGATGCAATCGTGTCGACTATGGATGGTATGGAAAAAGCAATGCAGTCAGCGGCAACGTTAACCTATTCCAAAGCCGCTATTGCTGGCGTAGAAAGACTTGCGTCAACGACACTTAATGTTGATGGTGTTGATATTAAGCTGGCGTATGGTTACCCAGATGGAAGTGCTGAGGGGATTGATCTATTAATAAACCCACCACAAGGTGATTGGAACAAACACCCCAGCGTGTTTGCTGGAGCCTGGATATATTGGCATGGTGTTATTGTTGAAGATGCTGGCACCGCAGCATGTTATTTACGTTACCGTCAGGCAACTTCAACCGGTGTTCGTCCCATTATAAATGTTCAAACTAGCGGCTGTTAATCGTCAAATATCATTTAACACACGCATTTATTGCAATCCACAAACATGATTAAGACTCAGGATAGCGTTTTTCAATCGCTTTCAAAGAGCGTAAAAATAAGCCTAAACCACCCACACTAAGTACCAAAATAACAATTAAATCAAATGCACTCATGTAAGAGAATCGAAAATTAATCGAGCTTATTACGCCAAAAATTAATGCCACTAATGAGCCAAATGTCAGTAACCAGCCAAGTATGTTTCTGCCATTATAAAACATAATGCCCACGCCAAACATAAACGGGATCATCACCATACCACTGGTAAGCCCAAAACCACCCAGCTGATATAAATGGCTACTAAAGCCAAATGAACTGGTCACTTTAATGGCATTTAATAACATATAAAAGCCACCACACATCATCACTAATCCAATAAAGAACTGACCTATTCCGCCAGACGTTCCACCAGCACCTTTCATCATTATCCCTTGAAAACCATTATTTTAAGTCAATAGATTGATGTTACTTAACCGTACAATTAATAGCAATCATCGGTATAACATGAACATTTTTACCCAATAATGCTTGATTGCCCTAGCGAGGTACTCTTAGCATCTTGTTTTATAAAAAATCTCCCTTGGCATTTAAATATCAATATCGCCTTAGCGAGAATAGCTGACGGATAAAATAGTAAAACTGAACTCATATTTTTCTTATCAACTTGTTTAAGCCTAAGCCTCGCGCTACTAGGTGTTATCTGAGATAATATTGGGCTATTTTATTGATATTCTTTTTTATTAGGTAACACAGTCATGACAACCCAATTTGCTTGTTCAGGTATAGAGCTTGAGCTTTTTCGTTATCCAAGCCAACAAGCATCCAACTTACAAGCATGGGACGCGGCTGATGAATACCTAATCAAATACCTCATTGATGCAGAAATAACCCCAGGCACAACCGCAATTCTTAATGATAATTTTGGTGCGCTGACATGTGCATTAGCAGCACAAGCTCCAAGCAGTGAGTTAATCGTTGAAACCGACGCAAAAACCAGTTTACTAGGATGTCAGCAAAATTTATTAGGCAACAAACTGGCGCCGACTAATATTCAATGGTTTAACAGTCGCGATACTCTGCCAGACAATATTCAATTAGTGTTGATGAAATTACCGAAGAATCTTCATTACTTTGGCCAGCAACTGGCGCGTTTATCAACCGTGCTTCCAGCGGGAACCCAAATACTGATCGGTGCTAAAGCCAAGTCAATCAACCCCGCATTGCTCGCCAGTATTGAAAAGAATCTAGGTCCTGCATCAGCCAGTTTAGCGTGGAAAAAAACACGGGTAATCAGCTGTATTAGCGATGGTAAACCACGCTCATTAGCGCAAGCGGTGAGTTGGAACGTCGATGAACTGAAACTGACGATGAGCAATCTTGCCAATGTATTTGCTGCCAATAAGCTCGATATTGGCGCAAGGATTATGCTCGATAACATGCCCAAAGGTGAATTCAACCACATCATAGACTTAGGCTGTGGTAACGGTATTTTAGGCTTACATGCAAAGCAATGTTATCCACATGCGCAGATCCACTTTGTCGATGATTCTGATATGGCTATCGCCTCGGCAAAGCATAATTGGCATGCTAACGCCCTAGACGCTCAGTCCCAAGAACTACAGACAGAACAAACGCCACAAGCTTTTTTCCATTGGGACGATTGCCTGAGTAACTTGCCCGCAGATGTTGAACCAGACTTAGTGCTATGTAACCCTCCGTTTCATCAAGGGGAAGCTATTACCGACCACATCGCTTGGCAAATGTTTGTCGACGCACATAAACGCTTAAAGAAAGGCGGTTTATTACATATTGTCGGTAATCGACATTTAGCCTACCACGTTAAAATAAAGCGCATTTTTAAAAACTGCACTACTGTGGCATCCAATGGTAAATTTGTCATTTTACAAGCGATAAAATAAATTGATTGGCCGCTATATAAAAATTTGACAATAATCATAATGGACGAGTTTATTTAATGGACAATCAAGCAAAAGACTATTTAGCGATCAATAAACACGCATGGAACCAGCGAACTCAAATCCATCTTGACTCAACATTTTACGCCTTAGACGCATTTATCCAAGGCAAGTCATCATTAAACCCCATTGAACTTGAACAAGTCGGCGATGTACACAATAAAAGTCTGTTGCATCTACAATGTCACTTTGGGCAAGACAGTTTATCGTGGGCAAGACTTGGCGCTAATGTCACTGGCGTAGACTTATCTAGCGAGTCGATTAAAACAGCCAAAAAGCTGGCCGCTCAATTACACTTACCAGCAACATTTATCAATAATGACATCTATCAGTTTGGTGACCACAATACCGAGCAATATGACATCGTATTCAGCTCTTATGGGGTGTTAGCTTGGTTACCCGATTTAACTCGCTGGGCCCAAACCATTGCGGGCGCATTACGTCCTGGCGGTGAGTTTCATTTAGTTGAGTTCCACCCGTTTAATGATGTGTTGTCTGGTTATGGCTATTTTGCGCAGTTACAAGCGGATATTGAAGCTGAAGTCACCTACACCGAAAACCATAATGACCAAATCGAAACCGTAGTCACTTGGCCACATCCGATAAGTGAAGTGATTAGCGCACTCATTGCGGCGGGCCTAAGCATTGAAGCGTTTAACGAGCACCCTTACAGTCCTTATAACTGTGTCGAGGGTTTGGAGTTTGTGGCAGGCAAAGGATATCAGCTAAAGCATCAAGGCCATCTCATCCCACTTATCTACTCTATTAAAGCTAGCAAAGTGGGATAAAATGAGCCTAAAGCCTATTTAACTAAGCTTAAGCATCCGTTTTAGTTGATGACTGTTGATGTGTTGCAGGCGGTGCAAACAATATCCGCCAACGTTGTTTTAGAGATAATTGGGCTTGGGTAACATCACCCCACATCTCGCGCCATTCACTAAAGGTCACCACTAACGGATTAAAGCTGTTTACCGGTTTAGTAATACCGTAAATCACAGTTTCATTTTCAGGCTCGAATGTACCAAAGAGTTTGTCCCATATAATCAGAACCCCCGCATAATTTTTGTCTATGTATTGTGGGTTACGCCCATGATGAACTCGGTGATGGGACGGTGTATTAAAAATCCATTCCAATGGCCCTAACGACTTAATCGCTTGGGTGTGAACAAAGAACTGCAGCCCTAGATTGAGCAACACCGCAAATACCACCCAGTTAGGATCAAAACCAATCACCACCAGCGGTAACCAAAACAGCCACATTCCTGCCAATGGGTACATCAAGCTTTGTCTAAAAGCTGTGCTGAAATTCATGTTCTCTGAACTGTGATGCACCACATGCGCCGCCCACATCCAACGAATACGATGGCTAGCGCGATGAAACCAGTAATAACAAAAGTCTTGAGCTATGAGCAATAAACCAAAAGTGAATAAGCTCATTTCCATATCAAATAAACGCCAGCCGAAAAAGTGTAAATAGATTTTCGCAATAAATAAGCCTGCAATGATATCCGCCACTTGATGCATACCAGCTAATATAAAATTACACAGCACTTCGGCAGGGCGATATTGAGCATTACTCGGTAATCGCTGGGCGCGAACGCCAAACCACCACTCCAATAAAATGCAGCCGAAAAAGATCGGTGCTAACACCAATAATAACCACTCAGGGTGAGCAATCAGTAAATCCATGTCCATATTGTTATCCATTTCTATTTATTATTATTTTAACAAGGTTTGTACTAGCGCTTCGCTACGCCTAATGCCTAATCAACGCTTTGTTGCGCCAAAGCCATTTTAGTCAACCGCTTCCAATAAGCGCTTTTTAGTTATCCTTTGTTAGTAAACAGTTTTTAGTCATCCGTAAGCCTTAGGCTAAAAAAGCACTCACCTCTTAGATACCATTAGTGTTTATCACCATTTGGCAAAATGGTCTTCAGTTAAGCCAAGCTGATTAGTTAACTTATATTGGTTACCATTTTTATCGCAAATCACGCCACTAAAATAGCCAATATATTGTCTAAAGTTGTTTTTTAACCAAATTAAATTGAGCTTTTCGCTGCGCTGATTTAATGGTCTAAAATGCAAGTCGACATTGCCATCATTAGTCGTGATATGCCATCCATCTTGTTGTGAGTGACGATTAAAATCAAACTGTGCACCACCCAATAAATGACGTTGACCATTAATCCACATTACATTTTCAGTCTGACCAGTTTCGTTAACCCCGGCGGCCAAATTAAGCCCAATAACACCATCGTCGGTTTGAGCATTGATTGAAGCCCAACGCCAACTGGTTTCGCGGCGCATAAATCCAGCTGAAAAGTCATAACCCGCCAATGCATATTGCAAAGGCTGTGGTTCATGATGAATGGTTAATTGTCCAGTGACGGCTAAGCCATTGTGCTTTTGAGTATAGGTCCAACCGTTATAACCCGTTGGGGTACACAAGCAGATGGGTAAGCTTAATGGTGCTGGCTGAATACGCAGATTGGCTTGTATGTCTGCAAGATTAATCTCGACTTGCCATTGGCCGTCGACAATATCAATAACAATTCCTTTGCTTTTCCGGCCAATCTCAGCGCGCCCATGCTTAGGTGAGTCACTTAATTTACAGCCAAGCCCTAATGGGGTTAGCCATTGTGTTTGCGTTAGCTTATTAGCTTTGATGTCATAGAGGTAACAAAAGCCATTAGCAACATAACGAATATCCGCAATCGCAAGTGCAACGATATAATGAGGAGTGATAATACTCACAAATTGGAACTGCTTAAAATCAAAATGCTTAGCCACTGCTGATGCAGGTTTGTCCATTACCGTAGAGTAAGCAAACTGATCAACGTTGAGTGAATCAACAAGCCCATCAAACATGCCAAATACAGGCTGGCCATTGGCATTAATCAATTTATCTGGCGCCAATTGTGGCTGTTTATGTTGCATTGCATTACCTACATAATGTTGTTTATCAAACTTAAGTTGCATAATACTAACCTGAATTGATCAGTGATTAATGTCAACAACCCCGTAAGATTGTTGTCGGCATCTAAATTGAACCTCTGAAACAAGTTATTGATTATTGACTTAGCTATATACCTCGAGGCGTTCATTACCGAATTTATCTTTATAACAACATAACCTTAGCGATGCTGGAAACCCAGACAAATTCTGGTATCATTTATCTACCTTTTGCTTGTTATTGTTGCCTCATGAAGTTATTGATCCCTATTTTACTGTCTACATTATTGCTATCAGGTTGTGCGAGTTATGAGCCAACTCATGTTGGTCTCAATCCCACATTAGGGCCCGTCAAGTTACAAACTGAAGCTGATTATCCGGTAATGGTTGACACCATAGACACCCGCGAAGCCAGTTTTGTGGTACGTTTCAACGAAAAAGGCAAAACGCCGAGATTAGTGAGTGCCAGTGAACCTATCCGCCAACAACTGGACAAATTATTTCGTAATGGGATGATCAAAGCTGGTTATGTCATAGACCCCGCCGCACGAAATTCAGTGCAATTTCAGTTGAATTATTTATTAGCAGATGTCACTGATACCACCTTCAGTTTTGAATCTAAAACACGTTTAGTGATTAATGTACTAGCTAAAAATTCACAGCAAGAATTTACTAAAACATATAATGCTAACGGCTACTTAAAGGGTCCATTGAGCCCTGATTTTGCCACGCTTGAATTAGATATCACCAAGCTAGTGGATAAACTCACGACTGAAATTCTTAACGATGAAGAGTTACACCAATTTATTCAACGTTAATTGACCACGGCTTAGCAGCGATGAGTCACGAAAGATGCCAATAAAAGGATTGCATATTATGTTTAAATGGCTTGCCACTTGTTTATTGTTATTGGCCAGCGTAAGCGCCAATGCTGAAGTCGATATTCAAAAAGACACCCTATATCCACAAGTAGAGTTAGACACGTCTATGGGGAAAATTGTGGTTGAGTTAGATCGAACCCGTGCACCACTTACGGTCGATAACTTTTTAACTTATGTGGTTAAGGGTGAATACGACAATACAATTTTTCATCGGGTAATCGCCGAATTTGTGGTTCAAGGTGGTGGCTTAACCCCTAAACTAGAAGAACGTCCTTCGCTAAAGCCGGTGGTAAATGAGTCGGGCAATGGTTTATCGAACGCTCTTGGCACAATAGCCATGGCTCGAGATAATGACCCCCATTCAGCCACACGACAGTTTTACTTCAACATGGGTGACAATAAGAAATTAGATCCGTCTAAACGCCGCTGGGGCTACACCGTTTTTGGTGAAGTCACGAAAGGGATGGATGTGCTAGAAGCCATTTCATTGATGCCGACTGAACATAATAGCACCCTAAACTGGCCCGATTTTCCGGTAAAAACCGTAATACTAAAAAAAGCCACTTTACTGCCTCGCTAATTTCCCACGACTGATCTATACCTATCGATGGTAATAAGCGCATTACCATCGATATTGTCTTAATGCTTAGTCTCAAAAATTCTTAGTTTCAAAAATATCTGGACCAGCACAAATACCAGTGCATTATGATGTTAACCAACACCAAGGGATGTTTAACATAATCATGCGACTACCTAGCCCCCTACATTTTTACTAGCTTATAAATCAATGAAATAGCACTATAGAATGACAAATATGACTCTTTTTTTAATGCTTATCACGTTAATCGCCAGATTAACGTCTATAATCTAGTTTACTCTTTCAGACAATTAGCTGCGCAACTCTTGGCACCGTACTTCTAATATTCAAGGACGTAAATATTATGACGGCTAATGATTTCATTGAAACCAAAGCCCCACAACTTGCCTATTACGGCAAAGCTTTTTTAGACAATCAATTAGATTACAAAGAAATACAACTGTACATGTGGGATGTATTAGAAGAGTGGCAATTTATATCAAACAATCCCAAGCAATTAACTGAGCAACCCAGTGATACTGAAAAAGTGTTTTGGCACTTATTGTATTGTTTTGATCATTGGTCTGGTTGGGCCATTAAAGGCAATCAATATTTACGCCAACAAGTGCATGACTGTTGCGACTACATCAATATTGGTGGCAATGTGCCACAAAGCTGTATAGGTATCAGACCTTAAGTCAATTATCTGAATTATGGCCTGCATTCTAGTTTAACCTCAAACTGGCTGAATAATCTTTTAGAATGGCTTGAACCTAAACCTCTTGCAACATAAGCTAGAGCCATTCTCCATTATCCAGTTGTCTTATGTCGGTTTTTTTGGCTCGTACCCGTGAAGCATTATCGGTTTATTACCACAAACGAGTATTAATCTTACTCTTGCTGGGATTTTCTGCCGGCTTACCATTAATGCTGGTCTTTTCGACGCTGAGCTTTTGGTTACGTGAGGCCGGCGTTGACCGAGCCGCCATTGGTTACTTTAGCTGGATAGCACTCACCTATGCTTTTAAATGGGCATGGTCACCATTAGTCGACCGTATGTCTCTGCCCTTATTTACGCGTTTTTTAGGCAGAAGACGAGGTTGGATGCTGTTTGCACAATTGTGCTTAGTTGGCGCCATACTTGGTATGTCGATCAGCGATCCTGTGGTTAATCTTGAACGTTTGGCTTTGTGCGCGCTACTACTCGCCTTCGCATCAGCGACTCAAGATATTGTCATTGATGCTTTTCGAATTGAATCTGCTCCAGAAAAAATGCAAGCAGCACTCGCAGCAGCCTATCAGGTCGGTTATCGAGGGGCGATGATCATTGCCACCGCAGGTGCCTTAACCATAGCAGCTTGGGTATCACCAGGTGATGATGCTTACAATCTACAAGCTTGGCAAACAGCGTACTTTGCCATGGCAATGTTAATGGGCATTGGCATTATTACCACCCTATGCAGCAAAGAACCTCAGGTTGATACTAAATACGCTGACGATAAAGAACGGCAACTAAGAGCCGATTTTGCAGCCAAGTATCCAGCCAAAATCGCCGGAACGTTAGCCTGGTTATACAGTGCTAGCGTATTGCCTTTTATTGACTTTTTTAAACGTCACGGCAAAAGTGCCATTCTGATTTTGTTGCTCATTTCATGCTATCGCATCTCCGATATTGTCATGGGCATCATGGCAAATGTGTTTTATGTCGATATCGGTTTCAGCAAAGAGGAAATCGCTTTTATCAGTAAAGTCTATGGTTTAATCATGACCTTAGTCGGCGCCGCTTTTGGCGGAGTATTGCTGATGCGTTATGGCACCATGAAAATTCTATTCTTGGGCGCATTATTAGTTGCGGTAACTAACTTGTTGTTTGCTTGGCAGGCCTATATTGGCTATAACGTGCCATTTTTAACCTTGGCTATCTCGGTGGATAATTTTAGTGCTGGTATCGCGACTGCGGCATTTATTGCCTACTTATCGAGTTTAACCAGTACGGGTTATAGCGCAACACAATATGCCTTGTTATCCTCAATCATGTTGTTGTTTCCAAAATTTATCGCCGGATTTTCAGGCTTATATGTCAATGCTTTTGGTTATATCAACTTTTTCATTGCTGCGAGTTTGATTGGTTTTCCTGTGCTGTTATTAGTGGTGTTGGTTAATCGATCGCAGCTACAAGTGATGGCACAGGCTCAATCATTAGATGGTTCGATTGATGTATCAACAGATGTGGCTAAACCACCTCTTTAGCAACGCTATGATCAATTTTACCTCAACTCGGTAATACTTAGTTGAGGTCATTCTGGTAGCGTTTCTGAGTCAGAATCTGCCTTTATCCTTTTGGGCTGTTAGGTGTTAGCAAACTTCAGTTGGATTTTGGTGACAAGGTTCTGCGCTGGCTAAAGAGAATGGCAAGTCTGATTAATCTCGCCTAATTAACATTGCTTAAGTACACCATGACGTGATTGAAACTAACCGCCTGGTGCAGGCCTAGTGCAGATGATTAAGCGAGACGCCAGCGGTAAATTTTTTACGGTAAGCATCCATGTGGGCGGCGCCAAAATGTCGCGGTTTGAGATGCTCGCCGATTCATCTACACGGGAAATTTCTCTCTTCAATTTAACGTCATGCTTGTCTGCCGCTAAGAGCTCAATAGAAAATCTAATCAAATCTAAGCAACGGACTTACTTTTGGACGAAATGTGTTGTCGTTAACGCCGCAGCTCCTTTAGCTCACCGCTGTGATATTCAAAATGAATAAGCCACTAGGTTGTGGATGGACCACGACGGCATAGCGTTATCGAAGCGTTTAGTGATGTTGAAGGTATTCAACTCGGCATAAAATTACCATGAAATCCTAGGGGCAGATGGTATGGTAGCCATGCTCTTGCAATGGGACCTGAAGATAAATCATTCACTGCAAAGATATTCAAACAAGTACGCTTTGTCGGTACATGTAGCGCGGTACCGATTAAGTAGCCGGTATTTTCGATAGCTTTTGGGCAAACACTAATGTGCTCTTCAACCAAGTAATCTTCCCCAAAATGGTAATGCTGTTCTGCGCCAGTGTCGGTGTTGAGAGATGATAATGTATCACTCCATAGGCTATTGGTTTTAGCTGACAGATGATATAAATAGTGGTTTTTTAAACCGACCACATGATCACACACGCGTGGGAACTCGCTCGTACCTGGCATTATTTGCATACTGTAATGGCCCTCTGTGTGCAGAGTAATCAGCGCTGTTTTTGCTTTTGTACTGGCCTGTTCAATCTTGCCTTGCATAACATTAGACAGCTTATGCAATACATTCACGTCGGGATACAAGCTCGCATCAAAATGAATAGTGCCATTTATTTCTTCCCATGCATTTCCATAATGAAATACAAACCCCGCTGGAAGTTCGTAGTGCTTGATAACAGTTAATGACTGCTTACTAATCACTAACACCCTCATTGGAATGTCAGTATTGTATTTAATTTGTTCAAAATGTCCTTCAATAGATTTATCAGTAAACAGTGATGGCAGAATGATCAGCAGGTGCTTGTCTGTGATGAGGAAATCATGCAGCATTGCGCCACGATATTGAGTGTTAATTACCCCTGCATTTTTGACGTTACCGTTCGCGGCCAAATGGTAGAGCACAATATTACCTGATGGATGCAAACCAAAATTCCAAATATCACCACTAGGATCCACTTTTGGATGAGCAGAAAAAGGCAGCCCTTGTAAAGTGTTGGCGTATTTTGACTCTGCTCCTAAATGAACTTGCTGTTGAAATTGCATTGAATCACGATCTATTTTTGTCGGAGACCCCGCCTCCCAAAGCGCCCAAAGATCATCACCAACAGCAATGATATTGGTATTGGCGGTATTGACTGTGTCAGGAGTCACCACCGGTAGCGCATGGGCAATTTTGGTCTCAGGGCCAGAATAAACAAATTGCTGGGCTTGTTGCTCTTGGCTAAATTTTGGTGTGTTAATAAACTGGCCGCGATGGACGATATTCTGATTTTTTATTTCAAAACGTTGCAACATGCCATCACCTTCAAAGGCATGTTGATATCGGATGGCCCCACGTTCATGTTTTGCTGGGCCATTGCGATAAAATACCCCATGTAAATCTGCTGGAATACGCCCTTCAAGTGAAAGTGTTTGTGGCTCAAAGTTACGTTCTACATTGGCAAAACCAATCAATTCAGGATGAACAGCTAAGGCATCATTAAATAACTGTTTAACATTGACCATAGCCGGAGCTATGGGTGCGGTAAGTAAGGTTGCAGATGCGGGCAATACACTTGATGCACCGACTATAGCCATGCTTTTTAAAAACTGTCTACGTTGCATAATTAGCACCTCCCTATGTTAGTAGATAATGTGGGTTTGATTAATCACGGGATCTTGCTGTTCGGTTACGGTAAATGCCGCATCTTGATAACCAACTGGACCATAATTAGGTTTGGCGTTGTTTGAAAATCCATAACCTTCTGATGGCATTCCAAATAGGTTGGTGTCTAATGTGCCGTTATTATTTTCGTCTTGAAAGAAGCGAATAGCATATTGACCGACAGGAATATTAGTAAAAATGACCTTATTGATACCTTGCTTAGCTTGAAGATAAGTAGCACTAAATGCCTCTCCTTTTGAATAGCTGTCTTGACTATTAAACAGCTGTGCGTAAATCTTACTGGGTTGAGCGTTAACGCCCTCTATTTCAAAAGAGATATCTGCTGCAAAAACCGATGAAGTAAATAATGAACTGCAGAGTATTGAGGTCAGTATGACTTGGGTTAATTTATTGCTGTTAACATTTATTTTCTGGCTGTTGATGCTCATTTTTATATCCTTAGCAAATGGTGTCATTGTGCAGGCACGTTGACTTGTTAAATTGGAATATGCTGGTGAAGTATCACCGTTGCGTCTTGTTAAATAGACGATAGAATGGGCATTAGAAAAGCAACAGCCGCTTTACGTAAAATGGGTTAAAAACTTCGTAAGATGTCACTAAAAAGGAATGTGTACCATTGGCGATTCGTGAAATATCTACTAAAAATCAATCGGTAAACTTTACTTTTAATAAAAGTAAATTACTGCGAGAACTACTTGTTGTAATATCTATAGGACTTTTTATTGGTTTTTTAGCACCGTTTGGCATGCATGAGCTGCCGGTCTTTATGTCGATTAGCTATTGGGTTTTTACGTGTGTTTGTGGTTATTTTATTTATTCACCGTTAATCAATCTAGGGCATAAATATTTATCTGAGAAGTTCAGTGCTCCTTGGCTACGTGTTGCAATATCATCTTTAATAGCAAGTATATTAATGAGCTTAGTTGTGCCATTAATCACCATGATATTTTTTAATTCCCCTATTAATCTCATCAATGACTTTCTTCATTTCCTGCCTAAGACATTAGTGATTGGCGGTGTTATTACCTTTTTTAGTGTGTGGCAGAATCATGTTAAACAACAGCAACAGCTGTTGGAATTATCAACAAAAGTGATTAAAGAGCATGCCTCAACGACTGATACCAAGAGTATTCAAATTGAGCAATTTATGTCGTTATTACCCATCAACAAACGCGGCCAGTTGTTGTGTTTAGAAATGGACGATCACTATTTGAAAGTGCATACCGATAAAGGTAGTCACATGCTATTGATGCGTCTGAAAGATGCTTTACTACAGCTTGAGGGGTTTCCTGGCTTACAAACTCATAGGTCATGGTGGGTGGCAAGTGATGCGGTCGTATCAGTAAATAAACAAAATAGGAAAATGACATTGTTGCTAAGCAATCACCTTGAGGTCCCCGTTTCAAGGACGTTTGTTGATGCGGTTAAAGCAGCAAATATTATTTAGGTATATTGTTCAGAGAAAAACAGCATGCTGTCGCCTAACAATGCTGGTTTCATGTCGATACATCTCAGAACGAGTATATGATTAGTCATCCATGAGGATTGTTGCAATGGATGTCTACCCTCTTGGCGTTTTAAAACAATTTTTCAATATTGGTCATTGGAAGAAATAGATTACCGTCACCATTTTTACAGCCATTGTTGCGGGAAAAATGCCATGACGAACGACAGCCTCGGTCATATTCCTAACAAACTAAAAAAATAATTCGCTTAATTTAATAAAAAAGCCGATAGGATTACCCGTATCGGCTTTTTTTTGTTCAGAATGGCTCTCTTCAGGATTAATCTCTGAAGTTATTGAACTGGAATGGTTGGCCAAGATCAGACTCTTTCGCTAGGCGCATAACAGCTTGTAAGTCATCACGTTTTTTACCAGTGATACGAACTGAATCACCTTGGATAGCAGCTTGTACTTTAAGCTTGCTGTCTTTGATAGCTTTGACTAGCTTTTTAGCAATCAGTGAGTCGATACCTTGTTTAAAATTTACTTTTAAGCTGAAGGTTTTTCCGCTATGAACCGCTTTCTCATCAACTTCCATTGATGATGGATCGACGTTACGTTTACTCAGCTGAATGCGCAAAATGTCGACTAATTGCTTACAAATAAAATCATCTTCTGATTTTAAGGTAACCACATTGTCTTTCAAATCAATGTCAATTTCTTTACCACGTAAGTCAAATCGGCCAGCAACGTCACGGCGGGAATTTTCTACCGCATTGCGTAATTCTTCTTCGTCAACTTCTGACACAATATCCATAGATGGCATCTTGCTTTCCTCTTTGGTTCATCACATATATATTTTGCTATTTTACACTAGGAGTCATTATCGGGATAGTGGAGTGCGACCACAGATGTCATCACGAGGTTATTAATGACTAACTGGTGATTGATTAACAAAAAATCATCAAGCAGCTATTTTTATTGATAATATCACTATAGGGCTTATTTAGACTGAGTTTAACGATGATTAACTTACGATTATCAGCAGTATAAATGGCTCGACTATAACAATTATGACTTTCCAGAGAGGTTAATGAGTGACAATTTTCAGTAGGTTTCTTATTATTAGCCATCTTCTCGCTTCACTAGGCCAATATTACGCTCGTGATCACTTATAAAAATATTTTCAAGCTTGCCTTAGTTGTCGCCATCATTGTGACAAGCTATCTTGTTTTTTCAAAACCAAGTTATCCGCAGACTTTTGCTCATATGGACAAAGTAGGCCATTTAGGTAGCTTTTTCGCGCTTGCTTACCTAGCTCATTACGCTTTTAAACCACGCTGGTATTTTTTGTGTAGCGCTTTGGCGACCTATGCCGTGTTGATTGAGCTGATCCAATCACGTCTTCCCTATCGTAGCGCATCAGCTGCCGATGTTATCGCTGATCTTACGGGTATTGCCCTGTTTTATTTAGTGCATTTTTCGATGATTAAATACCGTAAATTAAAAGCGAATCGCTAAAAAATATGGTAAAAACATCACTATTGCCACCATCATCCACGCACGATAGTCATCGACTGATTGCCATATTAGGCGCGGGTGCAATTGGGCAATTGATGTATCACAAACTGACTGTCTGCTCGTCAACGCCAGAAGTAGACGATGTGATGTTTATTGGCCGAGATAAACAAACTCGGCAACAAAAACTGGATTTTATTGACGATAAGCAGCAATGCCATAAAGCATTAGCGACCATATTGGGCACCGAAGATAACCGCTTAGCCCAGGTTGAATTACTGCTTGTGTGTGTCAAAGCCTATCAAGTTGAACTAGCACTTATCCCCTTGTTAACCAAACTGTCTCCTCAATGCCATATTGTATTACTTCACAATGGTTTAGGCCCCCACTTTTCGGTGGCTGCTGTATTGGCAAAGCATCAAGGATTGACCTTAGGCACAACATCGCAGGCGGCATTGAAACAAAATCAGTGGCAAGTAAAACACAGCGGCTTTGGCGTAACCCAACTGGGGCATTTTAGCGGCCCTCTTATGCCGACAGCATTAAAGATGCGCCTAAATAATCTGCACAGTGACCATCAACCCATTGAATGGCATCAGCCTGTTTTACCCGTGTTATGGCAAAAGCTGGCGATTAATGCAGTCATAAACCCATTAACTGCATTAAATCAGTGTGCTAATGGTCATTTAGCCGCGACTCAATACCAAGCACAGATTGCGGCAATTATTGATGAATTAGTCCAAGTGGCTCAATGTGATGGCATCAACTTAGATAAAGCAGCACTGAGTGCGCGGGTATACCAAGTGATTGCGTTAACCTCAGCTAACTTTTCATCTATGTATCAAGATGTCGCTCACGGTAGACCCACTGAAATTCATGAGATTAATGGCTATATTTGCCAGCAAGCTAAGGTGCATCAGCTTGATGTTCCCCAAAATCAAGCTCTCCTCGAGAGAGTTTTACGACTCAGTAAGCCTAATAATATTAACTCCACATCACTAAAATAGCCGCAATAGCGATTAGCATTAATCCGGCAACATCATTAATTTTCACTTTCTGTTTCAGCCAAAAGGTCGCAATAATCAGGGTGAAAAACACCTCAACCTGACCTAAGGTTTTCACATACGGTACAGCCTGCAACGACATTGCGCTAAACCAGCCAATCGAACCAATACAACTGGAAACGCTAATGGCTAAGGTTAATTTAGGTCGTTGCCACAAGGCTGCTAAAGTCGATTTATCTTTTGCCAGTAAATAACCAATTAGCACTATGGTTTGTAACCCAATAACCCACAGCAATACCCAGGCTGCACGATGCGTAAATGGCCCTTGTAGGGTTAAACTGGCTTCTCTTACCCATAAGGATGTCAACGCAAAAGCACTGCCGCATGCAAGCCCTAATAATACCGTTTTCAGTGATAACTGTTTAAAACCCTGCTTGCTACTGAGCAACATGACTGCCAAACCGCCGATGACAACGCCTATCCAGCCTAGTATTGATAATTGAGTACCAAAAAAGATAACCCCAAGGATAGCGGCTACTAAGGCTTCGCTTTTGGCTAGCCCAGCACCTATGGCATAGTTCTGCATTTTAAACAGCTTCACCATAAGCCCTGTGGCTAAAATTTGCATTGATGAAGCACCAATAACAAAGCCCCAGAAGCTGGCGTTAAAAGTGGGTATTGCAGTAGGGGAATATTGATGCAAACTAAATAGATAGACAGCTGCGATGGGACCAGCCCAAATAAAGCGCGCCAAGGTTACGCCTGCCACACTGACGTCTTTACTCAGCTTGCTTTGAAATGCATTGCGCCACGCCTGCATGAATGCGGCGAGAAAGGTAAACATGATCCACATATTGGTTACTGCTCTAAAAAAGCCCTGAAACTTGGTAAAAAGTCAGGGCTTATACAAGGGCAATTAGATTACTGTTTACGACGATTAAAAGACACTTATAAAGTGCTAAAGTGATTAATAATCAACTTATCGAGTTATTAGTCATCCAATGCTATTAATAATTTACTTGCTGGTATCAATGAACTCGAATGATTTTACTAAGTCATCAACCGCTTTCATCTGGGTTAGGTATTTCTTTAATAAATGCAATGGGAGTGCACATGGGCCATCACATTTTGCATTATCAGGATCAGGATGTGCTTCGATAAATAAGCCTGCTAACCCTAATGCCATACCGCTGCGCGCAAGTTCAGTTGCTTGTGCACGACGTCCACCAGCAGAGTCTGCACGTCCGCCTGGGCGTTGCAGTGCGTGGGTAGCATCAAAGATCACTGGATAACCCGTTTGCTTCATTTCATCCATGCCCAGCATGTCGACAACCAAGTTGTTATAACCAAAGCTACTGCCACGTTCACATAAAATAATATTGTCATTACCCGCTTCATTAAACTTAGTAATGATATGACGCATTTCATGCGGCGCTAAAAACTGCGGTTTTTTAACGTTAATAACGGCACCGGTTTTCGCCATCGCCACAACCAGGTCAGTTTGACGCGCAAGAAAAGCCGGTAACTGAATAATATCAACAACGTCGGCGACTGGTGCACACTGATAGATTTCGTGTACATCGGTGATAATTGGCACATTGAAGGTTGATTTTATTTCTTCAAAAATACGAAGACCTTCTTCCATACCTGGACCACGGTATGAGTTAACCGATGAACGATTAGCTTTATCAAACGAAGCTTTAAACACGTATGGAATACCAAGCTTTTGGGTCACTTCCACATAATGTTCTGCAATCGACATGGCTAAATCACGTGACTCGAGTACATTCATGCCCCCAAATAACACAAACGGTTTATCGTTGGCGACTTCAACATGGTTAGTTAACTGAATAATTTTTTGATCCATTTGATCCTCTTAGCGCATTACGCTGCAACAATTTGTAATAACTGACCACATAGCCAAGCCATGTAAGTACCTAATGCATAACCGAATACTGCCAGCAACACCCCTACAGGTGCTAAGGCTGGGTGAAATGCTGCTGCCACTACGGGAGCTGATGCCGCTCCACCAACGTTGGCTTGGCTACCCACTGCCATATAAAATAATGGGGCTTTAATGAGTTTAGCCACTAATAACATTAACCCTGCGTGCACTAACATCCACACTATACCTACTAAGAAATAAATCGGCGTATCCATTATTTTAGACACATCCATATGCAAACCTATGGTCGCAACCAGAATGTATAAAAATGCCGAAGCTATTTTAGAGGCACCAGACGCTTCAAGATGACGCACTGGAGTAAATGAAAGTCCTAAACCAACGGTAGTCACAATAACCACTAGCCAGAAGAATTTAGAGGTTAAACTATAATCTTCGGTCCATGGATAATGAGCTTCGAAAAACGGTCCCAAGAAATCAGCTGCAAAATGGGCAAAACCAGTGACACCAAAACCAACTGCCACAATCAACATAATATCGCGCAGCGAAGGAATGCGCGAATTTTCGGCGTGATACTTTTCGACTTTCTGTTTCAGCGCTTCAATGGCTGTGGTGTCAGCGCCAGTTCTGGCATCAATCTCTTTGGCTTTTGACGCCATAAAGAGCAACACGGCCATCCAGATATTGGCAACGATGACATCAACCGTCACCATAACGGAGAATATCTCGCCACCAACCTCATAAATTTCTTTCATTGCAGCTTGGTTAGCACCACCACCAATCCAGCTACCCGCTAAGGTTGTCATGCCGCGCCAAACTGCATCAGGACCATTGCCACCTAAAAGTGATGGATCGATGATCGACACTGTCATTAATGCAATCGGCCCACCAATAACAATCCCAAGCGTACCGGTTAAAAACATAATAACCGCTTTAGGGCCCAAACTAAGAATAGCTTTTAAATCAACACTTAAAATCAATAATACCAAACATGCAGGCAGTAAATACCGTGATGCAACAAAATACAATTGTGATGAATGGCCATCAATCACACCAAAGGTATTTAATAATGAAGGTAAGAAATAACACAGTAGTAAAGCTGGAATGTACTTATAAAACTTTTGCCAAAAAGGATGAGTGGACGAGCTTGTGTAAAAAACAAAACCTAAAATAACGGCGAGTATACCCAGGGCGGTGGCATCATTGCTCACCATTGCTGACGTTGACATGTAGAGTTCTCCCTTACAAATACATTATATTTTTAGTTGTTATTGTTATTGTTATTGTTGTTATTTTTGCTGTTATGAAAATCGATGATGATAACTTCTCTGCTGCGCGCTGGTAATCAACTTGCAAGAAGTTCACTGCGAATAAAGCAGCTTTGAGTTAACTCAAAGCTGCCTAGGTTGCAGGTTATCAAATCATTAATGATAAACCTGCATATGTTGACTGAGTTCCTTTAATTGAATCTTAACCAGTTCAATCACAGGATCATGCGGACTCAAATCGATGAAGTGTTGTAAATCCGACATGGCCACTTTAATGCAACCTAACTGTTGGGCAATAAAAGCACGTTCACGATTAAGATGCACATCGTCTGGATGCCATTGTAATAATAAATTACAACATTCCATTGCCTGTTCAAATTTATGACTGACGATACAACCCGCTTTTAGCTCATGTAACATACGGCTAATTAACCGTTTGAGCGTAGCCGTTTTAAGGTGGCTTGGTTTTAATTTAGCCGCATTACCCAGTTCACCACGTACTAACGCATGTAATTGATGACGGCTAAGTTCTTTACCGGTTAGCGGATCATGGTATTTAACCACATCATTCACTTGGCTTTTTAATACCGTATTACCGGGTAATAAAACCGCCTCGAGTGTTAAGTCGAGTTGTTTAGCCAATAAAATTAACAATATTGATAGTGTAGTGCTATTGCCTTGACGCTTTAACACGCAATAGCTTAAATCTGCAGCCTCGACGCTAAAATAGTCGTCTCGAACACAAAAACCTAAATCATTGTAAAACCACTTAAACAGACCTTCAAGGCGCGCTTGTTGGTCAATAACATAGTGACTCAATACTGAACCGGCCATTTCATACCACGCCCACATAGCAGGTTTAGATGTTGAAAAGCCAAGATGTTCAGAGAGCTCAAATGCAGTTTCAGGTATCGAAACTGCATCATCAAGAAGATATTTTGCCATTAAAACCAATTAACCCATGAAGACGACTTGTTTGAAATAAGCCAGTTTGGCCGCTAACACTACCCAACCGATTGCGCCGATAAAAGCAAAAAACTTAAACAGCTTATTACGGTTAGATTTAAGTGCCATCACACCTAAAGCAATATAGGCCGCAACACAGATTATTTTTTCTGTCATCCATGGATCGACAAAAGGATATTGTTTGATCATAAAGCACAAAGTGAAGCCTGATAGTAATAAAAACGTATCAATGACATGTGGTGCTACTTTAACAAACTTTTTTTCCATGATGGGAGACTTGCGTAAATGTAAAACAAAACGCACGATAAAAAAGATCACACTCATGGCAATAAACATCATGTGAGTATGCTTTACCGCTGGATATAAACTATAAAATGTTTCCATTAATTAAGTCTCATTAAAAAAAGGTAAAAATAAAAGGCGCCTAGTTTACTCGATCAACCAGCCGCATACTAATATTTGGATTATTGCTATTTACTTAGCGAGATATATACCTGTAGATACTGAATTACTCATCCATCCATTGCCCAAGCGTGCAGCGGTCATTACTGCCAAAGTCTCGAACGGTAGCCACATTGTGGTAGCCAAGTTCAATCAATTTCTCACGAACTTTAATCGCCTGTTCATAGCCATGTTCAAGCAATAAATAACCACCAGTAAGTAAATGAGCACGCGCTTGCTCAGCAATATAATACAAATCGGCATAGCCTTCATTGCCAGCGGTGAGTGCACTTTGCGGTTCAAAGCGAACATCGCCTAAATGAAGATGTTCATCGGCTTCATCAATATAGGGAGGATTAGACACGATCAAATCAAAATCGCGCTGTTTAACGGCTGAAAACCAATCAGACTGGATAATTTCAACGTCTGGTAAGTTAAGATTACCGCGATTAGCTTTAGCAAGCTCGACAGCCTCTGGAACATTATCAATGGCAGTAATCCGCCATTTAGGTCGTTCAGATGCTAACGCCAATGCAATAGCACCGGTTCCTGTGCCTAAATCTAATACTCTGGCATTGTGACGCACAGATAAGTTCAGTGCGGTTTCAACTAAAATTTCAGTATCAGGCCGGGGAATAAGCGTTGAGTCATTAACAATAAAAGGTAATGACCAAAACTCTCGTTCACCAATAATATGCGCTACCGGAGTGCCATTTTGACGTTTAGCGATCATCTGGCTATAAGCTTTAAATTGCTCACTCGTCAGTTGTCGCTCAGGCCAAGTATATAAAAAACTGCGATTTTTATTCAAGCAATGCAATAGCAATGCCTCTGCATCTACATGAGCAGATTCAGAGGTTGCGGCTAGTTGTGAATAAGCCCATTGAAGGGCTTCAGCAATTGTTGAATACGAAGACTGCGTCAAGAGAACTCCTTAGTCGTCAGCTAACGCGGCAAGCATATCGGCTTGATGTTCTAGCATAATGGGTTCAAGCAAGACATTTAAGTCGCCTTCCATGACTTCATTCAAGCGATATAGTGTTAAGTTGATACGATGATCACTTACGCGACCTTGTGGGTAGTTATACGTTCTAATACGTTCAGAACGATCGCCACTGGCCACTAAACTACGACGGGTAGTTTCTTCTGCACTACGTCTTTTTTCATCTTCAACAGCTTGAATACGCGCAGCCAAAACACTCATCGCTTGGGCACGGTTTTTATGCTGTGAACGTTGATCCTGACACTCAACAATAATGCCAGATGGAATATGGGTAATACGAATCGCTGAATCAGTTTTGTTAACGTGCTGTCCACCGGCACCAGAGGCGCGGAATGTATCAACTTTTAAGTCTGCTGCATTAATCGAAATCGCTTCAGCTTCAGGTACTTCGTGCAATACCACGACTGTACATGCTGAAGTATGAACCCGGCCCTGAGATTCGGTTTCTGGTACACGTTGAACACGATGTCCACCAGACTCAAACTTTAATTTACCGTAAGCACCATCACCACTGATTTTAACAATGATTTCTTTAAAGCCGCCATGCTCGCCTTCGTTGACGTTCATGACTTCTATCTGCCAACGGTTCGCTTCGCAATAACGCGAATACATACGGTATAAGTCACCCGCAAAAATAGCGGCTTCATCGCCACCGGCACCCGCACGAATTTCAAGAAACGCGTTAGTGTCATCATTAGGATCGGTAGGCAAGAGTAAAACTTGTAATTCATCTTCAAGTTTTTCTAACACTTGCTTAGATTGCTTGTACTCATCTTGCGCCATTTCGCGCATTTCAGCATCGTCTTCTTCAAGCATCTCTTTAGCGTAGTCGAAATCTTTTTGAGCTTGTTGAAACGCCTTGAAGCTACTGACTACATTTTCAAGTTGAGAATATTCTTTTGATAATCCACGAAAACGGTCTTGATCCGAAATCACGGTAGCATCACTTAATAATGCTAATACTTCTTCATTACGCTCGAGCAAGCCTTCAAGCTTGCGGATAACGGATTCTTTCATTTAGCTCGCTAACCTTAGTTTTTATCTAAACCAAGCGCAGTTCTTAATTGGCCTAACGTATTCAAATCGCCTTGACGGCTTGCTGAAGTAAGCGCTTGTGTCGGTGCATGTATCAAACGATTAGTTAGCCTATTGGCTAACTCTAGTATCACTTGCTCACTGTCACTGCCATGAGATATTTTATTCAAGGCGCGCTCAACTAATTCATCTTTAATCGCCAAGCTCTGGCTGCGATATTCGCGAATACTGTCGACTGACTCTAAAGACCTAATCCACTCCATAAATAAGTGTGATTGGTCTTCAGTAATTAATTCTGCTTGCTCGGCGGCTTCTTTACGTGAAGCCATGTTCTGTTCAATTATGCTATGCAGATCGTCTACAGTATAAAGGAATGCGTCGTCTAACTCACCGACTTCTGCTTCAATATCTCTTGGAACTGCAATATCCACCAACAACATAGGTTGATGACGACGCTGTTTTAGCGCTTTTTCGACCATACCTTTACCTAAAATGGGCAAAGGACTGGCGGTAGAGGATATCACGATATCGGCTTTAGCGAGAAAATCTGGTATTTGTTCTAGGGTAATGGCGGTAGCGTTAAACTCTTCACACATGGCTTGGGCACGTTCGATAGTGCGATTTGCCACCACCATAGAGGCAACACCATTATCTTTAAGGTGTTTGGCCACCAGCTCAATCGTTTCTCCTGCACCAATGAGTAACACCTTAGTGGTGCTCAATGATGAGAAAATATGTTTCGCCATGCTGACGGCGGCAAAGGCGACAGAAACTGCCGCGGCACCGATTTCGGTTTCAGTGCGCACTTTTTTGGCCACAGAGAAGGTGTTTTGAAACAAGCGATCAATGGTCAATGCAATCGTGCCAGCTTCTTTGGCTTTAACAAACGCTTGCTTTACCTGTCCCAAAATTTGTGGTTCACCCAGTACCAGTGAATCCAGACCCGATGCTACCCGCATTAAATGTTTTACGGCAACTTGCTCTTCATAGGCATAGAGACACGGCATTAAGTCGCTGTGCTCAATACTATGGTAATCCTCCAACCATTCAATAATGTCTTCCTTTTCAGCATTATTGCAATATAGCTCAGTACGGTTACAGGTCGACACAATAACAGCCTCGCCCGTACGGGTGCGACTAGCCAAGCTTTTCATGGCGTCATGAATGCGGTCTGGAGAGAAAGCGACTTTTTCACGCAAATCTACCGTGGCGGTTTTATGGTTTATCCCGATTATTACTAGGCTCATTTGATGGTATCAAGTTCTTTTCGGTGACGTTAATTAGGCTATTCTACTGAATTGAACCGACTAAAAACACAATTGGCTTAACAAAACCGAATAAATGTCTAAATATTTATTTATGGTTCACATAAACATTATGCAAACCCTTACATTAATATCACATTAATTTTGCTAAAAGCATTTTTACATAATGACTTAAGCCCAGTATCATAAGAAAATCTTAAGCAACTGATAGGCAATCCATTGCGATTATCTGCATCTTTCTTTTATACCGCTATTATCACCGCGTTGCTTTTGTTAACCGGTTGTAGTGTGACTCCATCTGAAGATTTTACGCCTATCAATGTGACCAATGCAGCTCAAGCCAATGCATGGGAGCTGCAGGGTAAAATTGCCGTTAAAACAGCGGAAGATAAATTCAGTACTAATCTGTACTGGCTACACCAACCCGCTGCCAATGACTTGCGTTTAACCACAGTATTAGGCACGACAGTATTAACCCTCAAGACAAATCAAGGCATGGCGACGCTTGAAGTAGACGGCAAAACCTATCGCGACAGTAACGCCCAAGATTTACTGACAGGGATTAGCGGCTGGTCAATCCCGCTTGATAGCCTTCCTTTATGGATCACCGGCCAAATTGGCAGCAATGATAAAATTGTCAGCTATAATCCTGATGGCACAATTAAACAAGTCATCAGTTACGATCCTCAGGCAAACTGGTCGGTGAGTTTTATCAGTTGGCAACAACAAAGCGGCGCGCTTGTGCCTAAGTTGTTGAAGATTGAGCGAGAAAATGTGCAAATAAAAATTCAAACTAATCAATGGACAGCTGTAGCAGCCAAAACCCAATAACAATAAATGTTAATTGCTGGCACATTAACAAGGTAGTTAAACAAACATGAAACCAACTCACTTACGTAAATCAGCCGTTTCAACAAGTTGGCCTGCGCCAGCAAAATTAAATTTATTTTTACACATTACCGGCCAGCGAGCTGATGGTTATCACCAATTACAGACCTTATTTCAATTTATTGACCATTGCGATTACCTCGATTTTCATATTACCAACACAGACGATTTAATTTTACACTCTGCTATCTCCGATTCTGTCGCTGACAGCGATAACTTAATTCTTAAAGCCGCAAAGTCACTCAAGCGTTATACCCAATATGAAGGCGGTGCGCATATTTGGTTAGACAAATTACTCCCTATGGGTGGTGGTTTAGGCGGTGGTTCATCGGATGCAGCAACCACATTAGTGGCACTAAATGCCTTGTGGAAAACCAATGTGTCACCCAGTAAACTGGCTGAAATAGGCTTAACACTCGGTGCGGATGTTCCTGTTTTTATTAATGGTTTATCAGCATTCGCCGAAGGTGTCGGTGAGCAATTGATCACAGTAGAACCCGCTGAACCATGGTACTTAGTTATTGTCCCTGATGTGCATGTGTCAACTAAGGATATTTTTCAGCATCCTGATCTACCACGCAACACACCTAAATTGGATATGAACAGCTTAATGACTCAGCAGTGGACCAATGATTGTCAGAAATTGGTCACAACTAAGCACCCTCAAGTTGCCAATGCCTTAAGCTGGCTGGTAGAATATGCGCCGTCGAGAATGACTGGAACAGGCGCATGCGTGTTCGGGGAATTTACACATTCGCAACAAGCACTTGACGCTTTAGCCGAATTGCCGGCTCATATGCGAGGGTTTGTTGCAAAAGGGATGAATAAGTCGCCATTAAAAATACGGCTTGAGCAGCTCTAATTACATAATATCTTCTGGGTCAGTTTTGAGTGACAACACGTAAAATTGATCTAGCCTTTAATCGTAAAGCAAACATCTGAGGTTCATAAAGTGCCCGACATCAAGCTCTTTGCTGGTAACGCTACCCCAAATCTAGCTGCTAAGATTGCCGATCGTTTATTTTGCAAACTTGGCGACGCAGTTGTAGGCCGTTTCAGCGACGGTGAAATCAGTGTTCAAATAAACGAGAATGTACGTGGTGCGGATGTGTTTATTATCCAATCTACTTGCGCACCAACTAACGATAACCTCATGGAGCTTATTGTAATGGTTGACGCGCTTCGCCGTGCATCAGCGGGTCGTATTACTGCCGTTATTCCGTACTTTGGATATGCTCGTCAAGACCGCCGTGTACGCAGTGCACGTGTGCCTATTACAGCGAAAGTGGTTGCAGATTTCTTGTCGAGCGTGGGTGTTGACCGCGTATTGACTTGTGACTTACACGCTGAGCAAATTCAAGGTTTCTTTGATGTCCCGGTTGATAACGTATTCGGTAGCCCAGTGCTACTTGAAGACATGCTCTCCCGGAAATTTGATAACCCTGTTGTTGTGTCTCCTGATATTGGCGGTGTTGTTCGCGCTCGTGCAGTAGCCAAACTATTGGATGATACTGATCTTGCCATTATCGATAAACGTCGCCCACAGGCGAACGTGGCTCAGGTAATGCACATTATTGGTGACGTTCAAGGCCGTGATTGCATCATTGTTGATGACATGATCGACACTGGTGGCACTTTATGCAAAGCTGCTGAAGCATTAAAAGAACATGGCGCTAATCGCGTGTTTGCTTATGCTACTCATCCTGTATTCTCAGGTAATGCAGCTGAGAATATTGCCAACTCTGTTATCGACGAAGTTATCGTAACTGATACTGTGCCATTAAGCCCTGAAATGCTCAAAGTGGCTAAAGTGACTCAGTTAACCATGTCTGCGGTACTTGCTGAAGCGATCCGTCGTGTAAGCAACGAAGAGTCTATCTCTGCAATGTTCCGCCACTAATCTACCCGATTAGGGTCATCAAAAACGCACTCGATTGAGTGCGTTTTTTTATTTGTGTGGAACTCGGTTCATTAAGCAGACAAAGCGTACTTAGGCATAAAAGATGATTGCTGACCTTGCATCATCGCTGGCGTAATATTGGCATGTTGTTGCTGCACTAGAAATGATTTCCCAGCCGCTAAGCCAGTATGATAATCATGCAGTAAATCTGTATCAGCACTGCCAAGCAGTTTACTTTGTAAACTGTTGTCGGCAAAAATTTGGATAATTTCAACATCAGCTGGCGGATTAGCAATAAACGCTAACTCTTGTTGATACGCTTGTTCATGTTGAACTAAGTAATCAATGGTTCTGGGGCAATAACCAGAGACACAAATCCATGATTTTAGCTTATGTACCCAAGCAGATTGCGCCTGAAAGTCTGCATTAACCGTTCGAATGACCACAATTTTACGCGCACCGCGCTGGTAAGCCTCACGAACAGGTAAAGGTGCCGCTAGCCCGCCATCAAGGTAAAAGTCTTCTTGAGGTTGCCCTATAAGCTCAGGTGTTTGATTCGCGGCATGGGTATTTAACCAAGGCGCGAGTTTCACACCTTGCTTGTATAGAAAAGGCAACGCACTCGATGCTTTTAACAACTCGCGCCAATGCTCACCATCGTTGCTAGGACTAAAAAAGTAACCTTGGCGATCTCGTGAATTAGTTGTAGTGATCAATAATTGCCGTTTGCCTAAATATTTTGCTGCAGAGGCGAAATCCAAAGTAAAACTGCCTCGAGTAGTTTTATCAAAATACCAATCGAGATCGACTACGTTTTTACCAACTAAACCTCGGCTTAATTGGTAAAAACGTTTATGACGTGATAATCCTCGAATTAATCGTTTTGCATAGCCTTTTTGGCGCGATAAAAAACTGGTTAAATTTTGCGAACCGGCAGAGGTGCCAATAAACAGATCAAATGGATCAAATTCGGCTTCTAACCAAGCATCTAACACCCCAGCAGTAAAAATCCCACGCTGACCACCACCTTCGGCAATTAACGCCGTCATAGGCTGTGATATATGCTCAGAAAGCATTGGAGGATGAGTTGTTTGGGTGTTCATAGTAAACCTAAGGTTAGTGATTAACTGCATAAGGTAAGTCTAAAGAACTGAAGCGAAGATAGATAATGGATAGAATCAATTGAGTTAATAGAAAAAGGCTATCAATATCGTGCAATATTTAACGTTATAAAAACAAAAAAGCAAAAAGCCCGTCTATTAAGACGGGCTTTTCAGAATTTGGCTGGGGTACCAGGATTCGAACCTGGGGATGCCGAGATCAAAACCCGGTGCCTTACCGCTTGGCGATACCCCAATTAAAACAAATTATGGCAATACAGACTAAAAATCACTTTGAATAAAATTTGATGGTACGGGAAGAGAGACTTGAACTCTCACACCTCGCGGCACCAGAACCTAAATCTGGCGTGTCTACCAATTTCACCATTCCCGCATCAAATTTTAACTTAGAGTATACTCTTTTTATTTCAGAGTAAACTTTGGCTTTACTAGCTAACGTAAGTACAACTCACTCTACCTAGTAAATATGGTAGCAATGGCGGGACTTGAACCTGCGACCCCAGCATTATGAGTGCTGTGCTCTAACCAGCTGAGCTACATTGCCAAAGATGGCTGGGATACAAGGATTCGAACCTTGGAATGCTGAGATCAAAACCCAGTGCCTTACCGCTTGGCGATATCCCAATAATCTTGTCTAACTTTATAAATGGCTGGGATACAAGGATTCGAACCTTGGAATGCTGAGATCAAAACCCAGTGCC
>NZ_JBGOOV010000012.1:0-33965 GCF_041439795.1 Shewanella sp. 5S214 | reverse complement strand
TTACCGCTTGGCGATATCCCAATCAAACTTTTTGAAACATCCGCCTAAGCCAACATCTCTAATAAATGGTACGGAAGGAGAGACTTGAACTCTCACACCTTGCGGCACCAGAACCTAAATCTGGCGTGTCTACCAATTCCACCACTCCCGCACAACACTCTAGTTTAACATCTTGAGCAGATGGGTAAGAAATATGGTAGCAATAGCGGGACTTGAACCTGCGACCCCAGCATTATGAGTGCTGTGCTCTAACCAGCTGAGCTATATTGCCACTATTTCTTGCAATCCCTCTTGGCGAGGAACGGGGCGTATTATGCTTATTCAGGTTATCTAGGTCAACTGGTTTTTTTCGCTATTTTCATCAATTCGTCTTGTTCGGCTATAACTTCACCAAACTGAATGCCGAATCGACAAAATAAAGCCAATTAACTGACTAAAATATCCTTTACGCCCCTTATTATGATTTTTTACTTAATCTAAATGCTGCTTAGACATTAAATAAGAAATGCATCACATCGCCATCTTTAACAACGTAGGTTTTACCTTCGACACGTAATTTACCGGCATCTTTGGCTCCCGCTTCACCTTTGTAGGTAATAAAATCTTGATATGCCATCACCTGCGCACGAATAAAGCCACGTTCAAAGTCGGTGTGGATAACACCAGCAGCTTGTGGTGCTGATGCGCCAACAGGTACTGTCCATGCACGTACTTCTTTCACACCAGCAGTAAAATACGTTTGCAGATTTAATAATTCATAGCCTGCACGGATCACGCGGTCTAAACCAGACTCTTCGATACCTAAGTCAGTCATAAACTCGGCGCGGTCATCAGCTTCCATTTCAGCGAGTTCTGACTCAATCGCAGCGCACACAGGCACAACCACTGCATTTTCTGTTGCCGCAATAGCACGCACAACATCAAGATGAGGATTATTTTCAAAACCGTCTTCAGCCACGTTAGCTATGTACATGGTCGGCTTTAAGGTTAAAAAGTTTAGGTACGCAACTGCGGCTAATTCTTCTTTGGTTAATTCTAATGAACGTAGCATTTTAGCTTCATCTAATGCTGGGCGCATTTTTTCAAGCACTGCAACTTCAAATTTGGCATCCGCATCGCCGCCTTTAGCGCGTTTAGCTTGACGAAAAATAGCCCGTTCACAGGCATCTAAATCGGCTAGGGCTAATTCGGTGTTAATCACTTCAATGTCGCCAGCAGGGTCAATTTTATTGGCTACGTGAACAATGTTTGGATCTTCAAAACAACGTACCACATGACCAATAGCATCGGTTTCGCGAATGTTAGCTAAAAATTTGTTGCCTAAACCTTCACCTTTCGATGCACCAGCGACTAAACCGGCGATATCAACGAATTCCATAGACGTCGGCAAAATGCGTTGAGGTTTGACAATGGCAGCTAACGCGTCGAGACGTGAGTCAGGTACAGGTACCACTCCGGTGTTTGGCTCAATAGTACAAAACGGAAAATTTGCCGCTTCAATCCCTGCTTGTGTTAACGCATTAAACAACGTTGACTTACCTACGTTTGGAAGACCAACAATGCCGCATTTAAAACCCATATGCTTACCTTTATATATGTAGAATTATCCCATTGGATAATGATGTCGAAAGGGTGTTAAAACAAAACTAGCCTGGCTTATTCTGCTTTGAACGAATGTAATCTGTGCATAGCTTTCGCCATGTCTTGGTTAAATAAAATCTCGGTGGAACGAACCGCTTCATCAATCGCCGCATTTATTCGCTCTTGCTCTACCGCAGGTGCCCTGCCCAGTACGTAGCCGCTGACTTTATTTTTATCGCCTGGATGACCAATGCCAATCCGTAAACGATGAAAGTTCTTGTCGTTGCCTAAGCTAGCAATAATGTCTTTTAAGCCATTATGACCACCATGGCCACCACCTAATTTGAATTTAGCCACGCCCGGTTCCATGTCAAGCTCATCATGGGCAACCAATATTTCTTCAGGCAGGATACGGAAAAAGTTAGCTAACGCTGCCACAGACTTACCGCTTAAATTCATATAGGTTGTTGGGATCAGCAAGCGCACGTCTTTACCGTGTAAAATAGCCCGAGCTGTGACGCCAAAGTATTTACTCTCTGGTACTAATTGAACACTGCAAATGCGTGCCAGTTCTTGCACGTACCATGCACCAGCGTTATGGCGAGTTTGCGCGTATTCAGCACCCGGGTTTGCCAACCCGACAATCAATTTAATGTTACTCATCACAACCTAGTCAGTTTCTTAGCAAACACTATTGCTAAATGCCTTCATGGGGTACATCAAAATACACATGATGCAAAACGCGGCATTTTATACCAATTTCACTCATAATGTAATCATTCAAAGCCACTCAAGCCTTAGCGTTAATCATGTCCCCATCAAGTTTTGCGTGCGGAGCAATAACGCAAACCCAAAAAGCCGAACTGGGTTAGCGAAGAGTTTAAGTCAATCCAAGGGCATACTTGAGCACTTTTCGCTTTAATGGTGAGTCGATATTTGCCAATTTCAATGCACCATTACGCAGCAGTTTTAACGGTAATAAATCATTGCTAAACCCCGCATAAAAAGCATCCATCGCGGTCATCATCAGTTGATTATCGTAATAACGCGCTTGCTGATATCGCTTTAGCACAGGCGTGTGCCACCATATTTCCCCACTGCCAATGGCATTGGCAATCTGAGCTACCAGCACATCAACATCTTTGAAGCCAATATTAACTCCTTGGCCAGCTAATGGATTAATCGTGTGGGCGGCATCACCAATAATCACTAAATTATCTTGGTAGTAACCTTGGGCATGTCGGCGAGTGAGTCTAAAGCTACCTCTATTCTCAACCGTGAAATTAGGATCTAAACGCGGCGGAAAATGCTGCCTGATTTGTTGTGCTAATTGCAGATCATTAAGTTGTGATAATTGTTTGATGCGATTGGCATCGTCGTACCAGACTAATGACGCATGATTCCCAGGAAGCGGCAATAAGCTTCTTGGCCCAGCAGGGGTAAATTGCTGCCAGGTTACTGATTGCTGTGGGGTTTGAGTACTGATATTAATTAGCATCGCCGACTGCGCATAATCCCAGCCAGTGACACCAATACCAGCCCATTGACGAACTTGCGAATGAGCACCATCGGCGCCAATCAATAATCTTGTCGTGATTTTATCGCCATTATCAAGCTCAATACTCACTTGCTGACTATCACTTAAACGGCCAAATTGGGTCACTTTATGCGGACATAATAAGGTGACATTATCCATTCTCCGGATTTGCTGCCATAGGCTTAATTGAATTAACCGATTTTCAAAAAAGTAGCCTAAGTGCGCTTGACCCACTTGTTCTGCGCTAAATGCCGTAAGGCAATCGTCGAGCTCCCATGTTTCTAAGCCAGTATATGGCGCATGGCGCATCAACAACAGCTCATCCATGGCACCAAGACGGGTTAATAATTGTTCAGATGCAACACTGACTGCAGACACTCGCACATCTAATGGCTGTTCTACATCATAAGGCTGCGGTTGACGGGACTCTATCACCGCCACGCTAAGTCCTAATTGACCTAATCCAATCGCGGCAGCCGCACCGACCATTCCGCCGCCCACGACCACAACATCATAATGAGTCGCATCGCCAGTAGCGTTCGTTGATGTGAGTGAAGCATCTTGCATTGTGTTTACATCCATAAATAGTGAAATGAGTTTATGTTCAATATAACAGCCAATGAAAAACGAATTAACTGAACCTCTGTTGGGCATTAATAATCATTATTAACCTATACGCGATGACATCCATAATGGCTTACTTGGCGGCACATTAGCTTGGCAACTAGTGCTATCACCCTTTAGCGGTGAAAAATCACATCTACAATTGCTGAACGACGCCCCCATGAGGGCGATAAAACAGACCAAAATAAAACCATGACGATGGTGCATGCTAATGGTTCGATTATGCCCTAGATCAATAAACCACGGAAATGTAGCGAGGCTTTAATCGTAACTTAAGCCTAAATAGCCACTGAATGCGATGTTTACTCGTTATAACTTATCAAGTTTAATCCAAACGAATAGTCATTACTATTTTTAAGGCTATTGCAAAATTTACATTCAAATGCGTGAAACTTGCACTAATACTAGCCAGACCGCCTGACAACAGGTAAAATGTCGCGCTATTTTTACTGTGATTTACTGGCGAGCACTGATGAGTAAAAAACTTCATATTAAAACCTGGGGCTGTCAAATGAATGAGTATGACTCATCAAAGATGGCTGATTTATTAGACGACTATCAAGGATATACCTTGACCGATGACGCAAGCGAAGCAGATGTACTGCTGCTTAATACTTGCTCTATTCGTGAAAAAGCACAGGAGAAGGTGTTCCATCAGCTAGGGCGTTGGAAATCTTTAAAAGATAAAAATCCTAATTTAATTATTGGGGTGGGTGGTTGTGTTGCCTCGCAAGAAGGTAAAGCCATTAAAGATCGCGCTCAATGTGTTGATATTATCTTTGGCCCGCAAACTCTGCATCGCTTACCTGAGATGATTGAACAAATTCAACGTGGCGAAAAAGCCGTGATTGATATCAGTTTCCCTGAGATTGAAAAGTTCGATCGCCTGCCAGAACCTCGTGCAGACGGTCCAACGGCATTCGTGTCCATTATGGAAGGTTGCAGTAAATACTGCTCTTTCTGCGTGGTGCCTTACACCCGTGGTGAAGAAGTCAGCCGTCCATTAGATGACGTGATTCTTGAGGTGGCTCAATTAGCCGCTCAAGGCGTACGTGAAGTCAATTTACTAGGCCAAAACGTTAACGCTTATCGCGGTGCCACTCATGATGATGAGATATGTACCTTTGCGGAATTATTGCGCCTAGTGGCCTCAATTGATGGTATCGACCGTCTGCGTTTTACCACCAGCCACCCGATTGAATTTACTCAAGACATTATCGATGTCTATGCAGATACGCCTGAATTGGTGAGCTTCCTGCATTTACCTGTGCAATCAGGTTCAGATCGTATTTTGACCCAAATGAAACGCGGTCACATGGCGATTGAATACAAGTCGATTATTCGTCGTCTGCGTAAAGCCCGTCCTGATATTCAAATCAGCTCTGACTTTATTATTGGTTTCCCTGGTGAGTCAAAGGACGATTTTGCCGACACCATGAAACTGATTGAAGATGTCGGTTTTGACCACAGCTTTAGCTTTATCTACAGCGCACGCCCTGGTACACCAGCAGCAGACTTACCAGATGATGTTAGCGATGAAGAAAAGAAGCAGCGTTTAGCCATTTTACAAGACCGTATTACTCAACAAGCAATGCGCTATAGCCGTCATATGTTAGGCACGGTTCAACGTATTTTAGTCGAAGGTCCATCAGTAAAGAATCCAATGGAGCTTCGTGGTCGTACTGAAAACAGTCGTGTGGTTAACTTTGAAGCCGCGCACACTCACATCGGCAGTTTTGTTGATGTGAAAATTGTTGATGTTTATACCCACTCATTGCGCGGTGAATTTGTCCGCGGTGAAGATGAAATGGATTTACGTCGCAGTTTACATCCGGCTGATATTTTGGCTAAACACAAGCAAGATGACGCATTAGGTGTAACCCACTTTAAGCCATAATCAATGTTTGTTGTTTAAACGATATTAAAGGCGGCTTGTCCGCCTTTAATTTTGTCTAAAATTAGGCTAATTATGGTAATTCAATGCAGAGGCTCGTAAACTGTCATTACTGTAGTATGGCATTTACAAGCCATTATTTTTGTCCTAATTCGACACCTGGAGCCTTATTTGACCACTAAAGTCACCACCATGAATTTGTATCTAGAACCTGCAGATACTCGCCGCCTCGTGTCATTATGCGGCCCATTTGATGACAACATCAAACAACTTGAACGCCGATTAGGCGTTGAGATTGTCCATAAAGACAACCATTTTACGATTGTCGGTTTGCCACGTAATGCCCTCAATGCCAATAATTTGTTACGTCAGTTATACATTGAAACTCAAACCGTCAAAGGTAGCACTCCGGACTTAGAACCTGAAGTGGTTCATTTAGCCATTCAAGAAGCGATTAACCTTGAGGCGGAACAAGACAACGACGACACGAGTATTCATATAAAAACTAAACGTGGCGTGATTAAACCTCGTACACCCAATCAAAGTGTGTACATGCATAACATTACTCGTCACGACATCAGTTTTGGTATTGGCCCAGCCGGTACCGGTAAAACCTACCTTGCAGTTGCTGCGGCAGTTGATGCCTATGAACGTCAAGAAGTGCGCCGTATTCTATTAACGCGTCCAGCGGTTGAAGCAGGCGAGAAACTCGGTTTTTTACCCGGCGATTTAAGCCAGAAAGTCGATCCTTATCTACGCCCTCTTTACGATGCTTTGTTTGAAATGATGGGTTTTGAGAAAGTTGAAAAGTTAATTGAACGCGGCGTGATTGAAGTGGCCCCACTGGCTTATATGCGCGGCCGCACTCTTAATGATGCGTTTATTATTTTAGATGAAGCGCAAAACACTACGGTTGAACAAATGAAAATGTTCTTAACCCGTATTGGATTTAATTCGCGCGCGGTGATCACCGGTGATATCACCCAAATTGATTTACCCCGTAGTCAAAAGTCTGGTTTGCGTCATGCCATTGAGGTTCTCAGCAAAGTATCTGAAATCAGCTTTAACTTCTTTGTCGCCCAAGATGTGGTTCGCCATCCTGTTGTAGCAAGAATTGTTGAAGCGTACGAAGCGTTCGAGCAACAAGAACAACTCGAAAAAGCGGCCAAAGAGCAAGCTTATCGTGAACGTGAGCAAAAACGTCAATTACTTGAAAAAGAAGCCAGCCCTCAATGAGTCAGCCCATGATATCACTCGATCTTGACCTGCAAATTGCAGTGAACAATCTGAATTTACCGACTCAAGCAGAATTTGAAACTTGGGTACGTACCGCGGTAGGGCAGACAATGCCTGAAGTGGAATTAACGATTCGCATTGTTGAAGTAGCTGAAAGTCAGCTACTCAATTTAACCTATCGCGGTAAAGACAAACCGACCAACGTGTTGTCATTCCCGTTTGAAGCACCACCTGAGGTTGAATTGCCATTATTAGGTGATCTGGTTATCTGTGCACACGTGGTGGAACAGGAAGCCATTGAGCAAAATAAACCGCTAAACGCACACTGGGCACACATGGTCATACACGGCTGCTTGCATTTGCTGGGTTATGACCATATTATCGACCAAGAAGCCGATGAGATGGAGTCATTAGAGACCCAACTTGTTGAAGGCTTAGGTTTTACAAACCCCTATAAGGAAGCATAAATAAACAAGGAATATCTTATAGATAGCCCTGTTTAGGTAAATATTATGAGTGACGATATCCCCCCGAGTACAAACGCCCACAAGAAAACCTGGTTCGATAAAATTAACCAGCTATTTCAGGGCGAACCTCAAAATCGCGAAGATTTAGTTGATGTGATTGCAGGTGCCGAAATGCGCGACCTCATTACAGAAGACACACGCGAAATGATTAAAGGTGTATTAGAGGTTTCTGACCTTCGTGTGCGCGACATTATGATACCAAGAGCGCAAATTGTTACCATTCAAATAGACTCGACCGTCGATGAGTTTTTAGAAATTGTCATGGATTCAGGTCACTCTCGCTTCCCGGTTGTTAATGAAGATAAAGATCATATTGAAGGCATTTTACTGGCTAAAGATTTGATCAAATACGGCTTCAAACAATCTGATGAAAACTTTACTCTTGCCCAAGTTATACGCCCTGCAGTGGTGGTACCTGAAAGTAAAAGAGTCGACGTACTACTCAAAGAATTCCGTTCGCAACGCTACCACATGGCCATTGTTGTCGATGAATATGGTGGGGTATCAGGCTTAGTGACGATTGAAGATATTCTCGAAGAGATTGTCGGTGAAATTGAAGATGAATTTGATCACAACTCGGTTGAAGACACTGAAATTAAAAAGCTCAGTAACACAGTATTTATGGTCAAAGCGCTCACTGAAATTGAAGATTTTAACGAAGCGTGTGGCACCAACTTCAGCGATGAAGAATTTGATACCGTTGGTGGCATGGTGTCGCATGCATTTGGCCACTTACCAGAACGTAATGAAAGCATCGTGATTAATAATATTGAGTTCAAAGTGATTAACGCTGATAACCGCCGTTTGGTGCAACTTCGTGTTAAACTGCCAGACCCTAATATTAGTGAAGAATTCGACGACTAAATCGTGCTAAAAACTCAATCTCTATACTCTTCTTTGAGTATTGTCCGTCTGGTGGCGGCATTTATTGCTGGCGCCAGTACGGCATTATCGTTTGCGCCTTATGAAATTTGGGCCATATTTCCTTTAGCATTAAGTTTTGCTCTATGGCAGAGCCAGACATTAACCGCTAAACAAAGTTTATATTACTGGCTCAGTTTCGGTTTTGGTTGTTTTGCAATTGGCATTAGCTGGGTGCATGTCAGTATTGATACTTTCGGCGGCATGCCGATTTTTGTATCGATAACGTTAATGGCGATCCTGGCAATGTATCTGGCGATTTATCCCGCCATAGCTGGATATTTACTCAGCAAGTTATCTCGCACATCTAAATACACTTTAAATCCCTACTTCACTTATCTTGGTCTATTTCCAGCATTATGGGTCCTAACAGAATGGCTACGCGGCTGGGTATTTACAGGTTTTCCTTGGATTTGGGCCGGCTACAGCCAAACATTAGGCCCGCTAAGTGAATTAGCCAGTTTTATTGGTGCCTTGGGGCTGAGCTTTATCGTCGCATTGGTGGCGGGCTCTTTAATACTATTAACCCAAAAACGCATCTTCCCTGTGTTGGTTATATTACCGATTTTGGCATTGAGTGCGTGGGCTGCACCATTACTCAACCCTATTTCTACCAGTGGCAAAACCGTTAAAGTGGCATTAGTACAGGGCAATATTCCCCAAAGTATGAAGTGGGAACCCGATGCATTGTGGCCAACCATGCTGAAGTACATGGACATGACCCGCGAGCAATTTGATGATGCGTCCAGTGTCGATATTGTTATTTGGCCAGAAGCCGCCATTCCAGCACCAGAAGCCATGGTGGAAGACTTTCTAATGGATGTCAGTAAAGTGGCCAGCATTAACAACACGGCAATTGTTACCGGCATTATTAGCCACCAGCAACAAGACTTTTTTAACTCATTAATCGTCCTCGGTAATTATCATCAAAAGCACCAACAAAGCGCTGACTACATTGGTGATGGCAGTAACCAGTTTAAAAAACATCATTTATTGCCTATTGGTGAATTTGTCCCGTTTGCCAGTTTATTACGCCCTATCGCACCATTTTTTAATTTACCGATGTCATCTTTTCAACGAGGTGACTATACCCAGCCTAATTTAGTCGCACTCGGTTACCATATCGCTCCGGCAATTTGTTATGAAATAGCCTTCCCAGAACAAGTAAGGGCGAGTGTAACCGACGAAACAGATATGCTGCTTACCGTATCAAACGATGCTTGGTTTGGTGCGTCAAATGGCCCATTACAGCACATGGAAATAGCGCAGATGCGCGCCATTGAAATGGGTAAACCACTATTGCGGGGGACCAATAATGGCATTACTGCCGTCGTTGACCCACACGGACGTATCACCGATGCGATTCCTCAATTTGAAGCCGGAGTACTTGTGACCAATATTCAACTGTTTCAAGGACAAACTTGGTTTCGAAAGATAGGTCAATTACCCTTACTGATACTGTGTGGCTTGTTAGTATTATTGGGTGTAATAAACTATTTACGTAAATAATGGCTAATATGATGTCACAATCGATTCAATTCAAAAAAAATCATTTATCCCAAGGGTTTACCCTAATTGAATTGGTTGTGGTAATCATCATTCTAGGTGTTTTAGCGGTTGTTGCTGCGCCTAAATTTATTGGCCTCAGTTCAGAAGCGAGACAACAGGCCCTATCTGGCATAATGAGCAGTGCCAAAACCGCCAATAGTTTAGTGTATGCTCGATCAAAAATGACCAGTCTAAACGTGCAAGCCGTTCAAAATCGCGATGACTTGATCGATATTGATATCGACAATGATGGTCTATTTGAAACACGATTAAAATGGGGCTATTTAGATAACACAGATGTCGAAAAATGGATCATCATAGATGACGTCTTTACCGTTCAATATCAAGGTGTTGATTTCACTTATATCGGCTATGATAAAGATGGTAATGGCCAAGTAACCAATGATAATTGCTACTTCTCTTACACCCAAGCCGTTGACGCAAATACAGGTCCCAAATACCAGATAGTATCAAGCGGTTGCTAACCAAAATCCGTCATTGCGACCGATTGCAGTATAAAAATTGAACTAGCCTCAAGTTTGCGACGTAATAACCTTAACAAACCACTATTGGAGGTTATTATGCAACTATCTGAAATAAAGCTAGCCATTGCTGAACAAACTCAACATCCCACCATTATTAGCTACGCAGACTCAAATCATTACCTACTGGGTCTTAAAGATCTTGATGGCAATTTTCAACGTGCTCATGATAGAGACGGCAAACCATTATGTTTCAACTCAATAAAACAAGCCGAAGAATTGCTTAAACAACAAGGGATCAGTTACGCCATGATAGAAATGCAAACAGCATATGATGAGATGGTCGGTAACAGCAGTGCAAGCCACTGCCATTACCGAATAGAGTTTTAAGCGTTAAGTTACCAATTATGGCGTTAACGGCTCCCGTGAAAATTCGTTGTAATCACATTTTGGACAGTCGGGGATTACCCCAGGAAAATCAATTTGCATTTGATGACCACACTTATTACAGGTCAGTTTGCCTTGGTTAATGATTTCCCCAGACTTATAAACCCCATGATGTTTAAAATCTTGTAACAACTCGTGCCACTCCACTTGGCTTCGATCCGTTATCTCGCTCAACCACTGCCATAATGTATTTTCAATCCCAATAACCATAGGGCTATAACTCAAATTATCGGCATTTTCCTCATTTAAGAAAGCTGCTATGTCTCGCTTTAAAAATTCTTCTACTAATGCGAGCTCTTCTTCATCGGAATGAGATTTAAGTTTTAAATACTCTTTACCCTGGGTCACTGACTTGAATAAGCTCTTCGCTGTCAATGAGTTATCTTGGTCAAACGTAGTTTTCACCTGTTCGAATAGTGACTGATATAAGGCTAATAGTGCTGAACTTTTTCCACTCATAAGTAATACTCCTTAATACGCACCTTTTTAATAGATCACTTCTGGTTTATTCTATGCAGTTATAAATCTCGCTGCTGAGCGTTAGATCAAACAATGGGCGGCATTGCCGGAAATAGATTGATGCAAGAGCTATATAATCCCTCAGAAATTGAAGCCTTAGTGCAAAAGCACTGGCACGAACATAAAACATTTGAAGTTACTGAAGATGAAAGCAAAGAGAAGTTTTATTGTCTTTCAATGTTTCCTTATCCTTCAGGTCGTCTTCACATGGGTCACGTCCGCAACTACACAATAGGCGATGTAGTGGCACGATATCAACGTTTACAAGGTAAAAATGTTTTGCAACCGATTGGTTGGGACTCATTTGGTCTGCCTGCAGAAAATGCCGCAATCAATAACAAGACCTCTCCAGCGCCTTGGACATATGAAAACATCGACTACATGAAGAACCAACTTAAGTTATTAGGATTTGGTTATGATTGGAGTCGTGAAATCGCCACCTGTACCCCTGAATACTATCGTTGGGAACAATGGTTTTTCACTAAGTTGTATGAAAAAGGCTTAGTGTACAAAAAAACCTCATCAGTTAACTGGTGTCCAAATGATGAAACTGTACTGGCAAATGAACAGGTACAAGACGGTTGTTGCTGGCGTTGTGATACTCCAGTTATTCAAAAAGAAATTCCACAGTGGTTTATTAAAATCACCGATTACGCTGAAGAATTACTTAACGATATCGACACCTTAGATGGCTGGCCTGAACAGGTTAAGTCTATGCAACGTAACTGGATTGGCCGTAGCGAAGGCATAGAAATGACGTTTGCCGTTGCTGATAGCCAGGCTACGTTTGATATCTATACCACTCGTCCGGATACGTTAATGGGCGTCACCTATGTTGCAATTGCAGCAGGTCATCCATTAGCAATACAAGCTGCTGAAAATAATCCACAACTGGCTGAATTTTTAGAAGAATGCAAAAACGCCGATACCACTGAAGCAGCAATGGCTTCAATGGAGAAAAAAGGTGTGGCTACTGGCTTACAAGCGATTCATCCAATTAGTGGCAAATTGGTGCCTATTTGGGTGGCTAACTTTGTATTAATGAATTACGGCACTGGTGCTGTGATGTCTGTTCCCGCTCATGATCAGCGCGATTATGAATTTGCCCTTAAATACAAGCTTGCTATCGAAGCGGTGATCAAGCCTGTTGAAGGCGAATTGGACATCAGCAAAGAAGCCTATAGTGACAAAGGCGTGGTATTTAACTCGGGTGATGCTTTCCCTGAACTTGACGGTTTAGACTTCCAAGCAGCCTTTGAAGCCATTGATGCTAGATTAACCGCAGAAGGTAAAGGTAAACGCCAAGTCAATTACCGTTTACGTGACTGGGGTGTTTCTCGTCAACGTTATTGGGGCGCACCAATCCCAATGGTTACCCTAGCTGATGGAACTGTTGTGCCAACGCCTGCAGATCAACTGCCAGTTATTTTGCCAGAAGACGTGGTAATGGACGGTATCCAAAGCCCAATTAAAGCCGATAAGGCTTGGGCCGAAACCACAGTTAACGGTCAGCCAGCAATGCGCGAAACCGATACCTTTGATACCTTTATGGAATCATCTTGGTACTACGCTCGTTACTGTAGCCCGCATGCTGATGAAATGTTAGATCCTGCCAAAGCAAACTACTGGTTACCAGTAGATCAGTACATTGGTGGTATCGAACACGCTTGTATGCATTTGTTGTATTTCCGCTTCTTCCATAAGTTGTTGCGTGATGCAGGCTTAGTCAACAGCGATGAACCGGCAAAGCAACTACTGACTCAAGGCATGGTATTAGCCGATGCTTACTACTACATCAACGAAAAAGGTGCCCGTGTTTGGGTATCTCCTTTGGAAGTGACTGTAGAAGAAAAAGACGACAAAGGCCGTATTCTTAAGGCGGTAGATAATCAAGGTCATGAACTGGTTTACACCGGCATGAGCAAAATGTCTAAGTCGAAGAACAACGGTATTGACCCGCAAGTGATGGTCGAAAAATACGGCGCTGACACAGTCCGTTTATTCATGATGTTTGCCTCGCCACCTGAATTAACCCTCGAATGGCAAGAGTCTGGCGTTGAAGGAGCACATCGCTTCATTAAACGTTTCTGGAAATTAGCCAACGATCATGTTGCAGCGGGTAAAACAGAAGCGTTAGATACCAGCAAATTAAATGCTGATCAAAAAGCGTTACGCCGTGAATTACATAAGACGATTGCTAAAGTCAGTGATGACATTGCCCGTCGTCAAATGTTTAACACTGCAGTGGCCTCTGTAATGGAACTGATGAATCATTTGCTGAAAGCATCACAAGAAACAGCTCAAGACCGCGCCTTGCTCGCTGAAGCCTTGTCTGCTGTTACTCGTTTGCTTTACCCTATCGTGCCTCACATCACCTTTACCTTATGGAACGAATTAGGTCACCAAGGCAACATTGAAGACAGCCGCTGGCCAGAAGTGGATGAGTCTGCATTAGTTGAAGACAGTAAACTGATTGTGGTGCAAGTTAACGGTAAAGTGCGTGCAAAAATCACTGTAGCCGCTGATGCATCAAAAGAAGATGTTGAAGCCTTAGGCATGAATGATGAATATGTCCAAAAGCACACTGAAGGATTAACCGTTCGTAAAGTGATCTACGTGCCAGGAAAACTACTCAGTATTGTCGCTAACTAAACTGATCTCATTGAGATAAAGTAATCTCAATTTGATTATAGTGATAAGACTGCAGTGTTATAACTTACCGCGGATGAAACCGCGGTAAGTTATTTATTTTAACCATGTAATAACAAGGATGCCTACCTTCACTATGCTAGCCAAAAAAATCTGTTTAGCCATAATGACATTGGTGTTACTGACCAGTGCAGGATGCGGCTTCAAACTCCAACGCAGTTATTCCATCCCTGCTGAATTAGCTGAATTACATTTAACCAGTAGCGATGAATACAGTGAGTTAACTCGCTTAGTGCGTGATAGGTTGCGCATCAACCGCATTAGCCTTGTCGATGCTGCACAAGAAACACCGACACTTCGATTAATCAATGACTCACTCGAACGCGCCACATTATCACTTTATCCCACTGGGAATGTCGCCGAATATGAGCTGATCTATTTAGTGCATTATTCAGTCACCTTACCGGGACAAGATCCACAAGACTTTGATACTGAAATCCGCCGTGACTATCAAGACGACCCACGAACTGCATTAGCAAAAAGTCGGGAAATGGAGTTGTTAGTTAAAGAAATGCGAGTACAAGCAGCCGATTATATCATTCAGACTTTGGCGTCAATCGGAGCTGAGTAATGCGGGTTTATCCGGATCAACTCAAGCAACACCTCTCGCCCCTACCACAATGCTTTTTACTGTTTGGCGATGACCCATGGTTAATCGAAAACAGTAAACAGCACATTCTGAGTGCGGCTAAAAAACAAGGCTTTGAAGAACGCGTTCAACTCAGTCAAGAAACTGGCTTTAATTGGGGCGATCTAGTCCAAGAATGGCAAGCAATGAGTTTATTTGCTAGCCGACGGATTGTTGAATTAACCCTTCCACAGGGTAAACCCGGTATTGAAGGCGCTGCGGCGTTTCAGACGCTGTTACAACATCCTAATCCAGATATGCTCCTGATTGTTCAAGGCCCTAAAGCCAGTGCTGAACAAACCAATAGTAAATGGTTTAAATCACTCGATGCCAAAGGCATCTATTTACCTTGCGCCACCCCTGAAGGTAAACAGTTTGAACGCTGGTTAGACAGCCGTATTACTCATTATCAGCTGACTGTCCACCATGATGCTAAAGCGATGTTGTTTACTTTATTTGAAGGTAATTTACTGGCTGGCGAGCAAGCAATGCAATTGTTACAACTGCTCAGCCCTAAGCAAAATATTACTCCAGAGCAACTGAGTGAATATTTTGAGGATCAATCTCGTTTTAGTGTATTTCAACTCTGTGATGCCATATTAGGCAATCACCAAAAACATGCACAACACATGTTGGCGCAGTTGCAGGCAGAAGGCACAGCTATGCCTATTTTAATGTGGGCTTTATTTAAAGAAATTAACCTACTACTCACGTTAAAGCTGGCGCTGCATAATGGTGAGCAACTGAGTAAGTTATGGGGCCAACACCGAATTTGGGATAAACGTAAACCACTTTATCAAGCTGCAATAACGCGATTAGATTTGGATCACATTGAGCACATGCTCGCGTTTGCCTCTCAATTAGAACTAAATCTCAAACAAAAAGGCCATGAAGATTGGATCGGTCTAAGTCATTTATGCATTTTATTCGACCCACGGGCACATAAGCGTTTAGCCCATATTGAACTCACTGACTGAGACCAAAACTAAGGACAGCGAATGCGTATTGGTATATTGGGGGGCACATTCGACCCCATCCATCTAGGGCATATCAATCCTGCACTAGAAGTAAAACAGCAACTTAATTTAGATCAGATTTGGTTAATGCCCAATCACATCCCACCACACAAAAAGACCACAGTGGTTAGCAGCCATCATCGACTTGAAATGGTGAAATTAGTTTGTCTGCAGTATCCAGAATTTGAACTATGTGATATTGAAATTAAGCGTGACACGCCCTCTTACAGTGTCACTACGCTATCATTGCTGACTGAACTGTATCCTGATGAAGAATTCTTTTTCATTATGGGAATGGACTCATTTGTTCAACTGCCATTATGGTACCAATGGCAATCCTTGTTTAATCTATGCCATATCGCACTCTGTCAACGTCCCGGGTGGACAATTGATACCCACAGTGAAATGACCAAAGAGTTATTATTTAGACAAGCCAATACCGACTACCTCACATCAAATTCCCATAGCAAACATGGAAGAATATTTTGCATCAACAGCCAGTTAGTCGATATCTCCTCAACTGAAGTTCGTCAGCGATTAGCTCAAAATATTGATATCAGCACAGTGTTACCGCAAACGACAATCGATTATATCCGCCAACATCAGCTCTATATTTAGCACGGCTAAGCCCTACAGCGATTAGCTCATGAGCAGGATTATGAATCCGCTCAGTATCGGGCGCTAAATTAATTCTATCGTTGTTTACGCCTGCTTAATTGCGCATTAACAGTGAATTTGAGTATAATACTCCGTTAATTTTTACTTATGAGGTACTTCGCGTGCAAGGCACCGAACTAAAAGATTTCGTTATCGACAAAGTCGATGATTTAAAAGCAAAAAATATTACTGTTATCGATGTTTCTAAGCGGTCAACTATTACCGACACCATGATCATTTGTACTGGTACGTCGAAAACACACGTTCGTTCTATTGGTGAGCACGTGATCGTGTCAGCAAAAGACGCAGGCGTACAACCTCTTGGGGTTGAAGGTCGTGACAGCAGCGAATGGGTTTTAGTTGATTTAGGCTCTGTTATTCTGCACGTGATGCAAGAACAAACTCGTGATTATTACGAGCTTGAAAAACTGTGGTCTGAACATAACGTCTAATGAAGTTACAGCTTATTGCCGTTGGCACCAAAATGCCCGATTGGGTAACCCGAGGCTTCGAAGAATACCAACGCCGTTTCCCTAGAGATATGGCCTTGGAACTCATCGAAATCCCAGCAGGGAAGCGCGGAAAAAATGCCGATATCGCCCGAATTTTAAATAAGGAAGGCGAACTAATGCTAGCGGCAGTAGCCAAAGGTAACCACATTGTCAGCTTAGATTTACCCGGCAAAAATTGGACAACACCAGAGCTTGCCGAGCAAATGACAAAGTGGCAACTCGATGGTAGAGACGTCAGTTTGTTGATTGGTGGCCCAGAAGGACTTTCACCTGCTTGTAAAGAGGCGGCCAACCAAAGCTGGTGTTTATCTGCACTAACCCTACCTCATCCTTTGGTTAGGGTTATCGTAGCAGAAAGCCTATACCGAGCTTGGAGCGTCAATAACAATCATCCGTATCATAGAGAATAAATTCAGTCGCATGAATAACTTAGTTTACAGATAATGATTATCATGCAGCTCTATTTTTCATTTTTATCAGCTGATACTGTGGCCTTTAATAATCTAACCTTTAATTTGGTCACGACGGGGATAGCATAAGTGCCGCCAAAAAAGCGCATTACCATGCATGATCACGCCGCAGAAGCCGCGCTATTTAAGCGCCGGGCATTCTTCACTTTTCTTTGCGTATTTATATTACTCTGCATATTATTTTCCAATCTTTATCACCTTCAAGTTGTCTCCTATAAAGATTATGAAACTCGGTCAAATGATAACCGTATTCGGGTCGTTCCAACGCCACCAAGTAGAGGACTTATTTATGACCGTAATGGCGTACTATTAGCCGAAAACCAACCTTATTACTCTCTAGAACTCATCCCAGAAAAAGTCGATGATATGACAGCGACGTTAGATGAGCTTAATAGCTTTATTGAACTTTCAGAAGATGATCGCGAAAGTATCACTGAAAACCTAAAGTTTCATCGTCGCTTTAAACCGTTAACCATCAAAAGTAAGTTAACAGACGAAGAAGTCGCTATTTTTAGTGTCAATCAATATAAATTTCCCGGTATTTACGTTGAAGCGGGCCTTAAGCGTCATTACCCTTACAATGCATTATTGACCCATGTACTTGGCTATGTGGGCAAAATTAATACCCGAGATAAAGCATTACTTGAAAAAGGTAGTCAGTGGAAAAACTATGCTGCAACCAAAGATATTGGTAAGCAAGGTATTGAAAAATTTTATGAAAGTTTGCTTCATGGCACTCCTGGTCACCTCGAAGAAGAAGTGAATAATCGTGGCAGAGTGATCCGTACACTCAAAGTTACACCGCCGACACCGGGACAAGATATCTATCTCACACTCGATCTCAAACTACAGCAAAAAGCCATGGAACTGTTAGATGGCCGAAAAGGCTCTGTTGTCGCAATAGATCCCAGAGATGGCGGTGTTTTAGCGATGATCTCCAGCCCATCATATGATCCTAATCCATTTGTTCATGGCATTACCTCTAAAGCCTATAATGACCTGTTAAATGATAAATCGCGGCCATTAATTAACCGTGCAACCCAAGGGCAATACTCTCCAGCATCAACGATCAAGCCACATGTGGCATTACTTGGTTTAGAAGAAAAAATCATTAGTGAACGCACGCGTATTTGGGATCCTGGCTATTGGCAAATGCCCGGAGTCGATCGTAAATGGGGCGATTGGAAGAAATGGGGCCACGGCTGGGTAGATATCTACCATGCCATTGTCGAGTCCTGTGATATTTTCTTTTACGACCTTGTCTACAAAGTTGGCATTGATAAAATGGCTATCTTTATGGATCGCTTTGGCTTTGGTAGAAGCACTGGCATTGATATTTTTGAAGAATCTGATGGTGTTATGCCCTCTAGAGACTGGAAAAGAATGCGTTATAATCAGCCTTGGTATAACGGCGATACCATTTCGGTTGGTATTGGCCAAGGCTATTGGACCACTACCCCGTTACAGCTTGCTAATGCGGTCACCATTATGGCTAATAAAGGTAAGCGATTTACACCTCATCTATTAAAATCCTTTAAAAATAGTACCGTTAAAATTGATTCTCCCATTGATGAGCAAATACCAATAGAGCTTAAAGATCCGAATAATTGGGACATCATTAATGAGGCTATGCGCCAAACTGCTGATAAATCGCACTTTACGGATGCAAGTTATACCGCGGCAATGAAAACAGGTACGGCACAGGTATTTAGTGTTGGTAAAGATCAAAAGTACAATGCCGACACAGTAGCGGATCACTTACGCGATAATGCATTAGTGGTTGCTTATGCACCTTATGAAAATCCTCGTATTGTTTTGGCTGTGGTACTTGAAAATGCGGGATGGGGTGGAAAAAATGCCGGACCGGTCGCAAGAGCATTACTCGATGAATATATGTTACGCGACGAATGGGCGGTAAAACCATGAATAATCATCCGTATCAAAAATCGTTTTGGCAGAGCATCCACATAGATCTGCCATTGCTCATTGGCTTATTAATACTAATGGGGTTCGGGCTTTTTATTATTTACTCCGCCAGTGGTGAAGATCCTGCCATGATGGAGCGTCAACTAGTTCGGATGACGCTATCCCTAGGCGTGATGTTTTGTTTTGCACAAATCAACCCTGAAATACTCAGACGGTGGGCATTCCCTATTTATATTGCCGGAATAATATTGCTGTTGGGCGTAGAGTTATTTGGCACCATTAATAAAGGCGCACAGCGTTGGTTAAATCTCGGTTTCATGGAGTTTCAGCCATCGGAATTGATTAAACTGGCCTTCCCGATCACCATGGCTTGGTACATCAGTAAGTTCCCATTACCGCCCAAAAAACGTTACTTAGCTGGCGGGGTGATTATTTTACTGATCCCAACACTATTAATCGCCAAACAACCTGACTTAGGCACCTCTATTTTAGTGGCAGCATCAGGGGTCTTCGTCCTGTTTTTGTCGGGTATGAGCTGGTTAATTGTAGGCGGGTTTATCGCCGCTATTCTGATCTTTTTACCTGTGTTGTGGTTCTTCTTGATGCACGATTATCAGCGTACTCGAGTATTAACCTTATTTAATCCTGAACAAGATCCTTTAGGCGCGGGTTATCATATCATCCAATCTAAAATTGCCATTGGCTCTGGTGGGATCTGGGGGAAAGGTTGGCTTGATGGCACTCAATCACAATTAGAGTTTTTACCTGAGCGACATACTGACTTCATCTTTGCCGTGATAGGCGAAGAGTTTGGACTTATTGGCAGCTTAGTATTACTTGCTATGTATTTATTTGTGATTGGCAGAGGTTTAGTTATCGCTTCACGAGCACAGACTAGCTTTGCACGCTTGTTGGCCGGAAGTATTACCTTAACATTCTTCGTTTACGTGTTTGTTAACATTGGTATGGTATCAGGTATTTTACCTGTGGTTGGCGTACCTTTACCACTGATAAGTTATGGTGGAACCTCCATGCTAACCTTAATGACGGGCTTCGGTATTTTAATGAGCATTCACACCCACAGACGATTTGTCGACCGATAGGATCAACCTTAACTATGATAAAAATAACCGTTCAAATCGCCAGCTTTACACTACTTTGCAGCATCATGTTCAACCTCAACGCTGCAACAGAAGATGATCCTCAAGCATTACAAAATGCATTTGTGAAACAACAGGTCGAAAAAGGCGCCAGTAAAGCAGATGTAGAACATTTCCTATCGACGTCCACCTTCGACCAGAGCATCATAGATGCCATGACTAAACCTTGGGAAGCCAAACCTTGGCACCAATATTATCCTATTTTTCTTACCGACAAGCGCCTTGAAAAAGGCTTAGCATTCTGGCAAGAAAACCAGGTGATTATTAGTCAAGCTGCTGAAAAATTTAACGTTGACCCGCAAATTATTGTTGCCATTATCGGTATCGAAACCTTTTATGGCGGCTATATGGGTAACTATCGTGTACAAGATGCACTCTATACTTTAGGTTTTTATTATCCACCAAGAGCTACATTTTTTCGCAGTGAATACGCAAATTTAATGGCACTAATCAAAGAAGAAAAGCTTGATAACAGCACCTTAAAAGGTTCATATGCTGGCGCTATGGGTTATGGTCAATTTATCCCTTCAAGTTATCGCCATTATGCTGTCGACTTTGACGGTGACGGTCGCCGAGATTTATTAACCAGTAAAGCCGATGCCATTGGCAGTGTAGCGAACTATTTTCATCAACACGGTTGGCAAAAAGGCCAACCTGTGGCGCTATTGCTCAATCACACCTCAAGCACAGCCCCTAAGGCTAATGTTTGGACTAAAGAAAAGCTGCACTACAAGGTAGCGGATATTCTTAGCCCGACATTAAGTTTAGCCGATAACCAAGATTTAGATGCTTCTCAAAAAGCCTTATTAATCAAATTAGATCAACCTGATAAAGCAGAGTATTGGCTAGGACTGAAAAACTTTTATGTCATTACCCGATATAACAGAAGCCCACTTTATGCCATGGCGGTATATCAATTCAGCCAACAACTTAATGCACATTACAAATCGGTAAATCAACATGGACTTTAATTGCCGTTTCATCCTGCTAATGATACTAAGTAGTCTATTACTGTTAGGCTGCTCATCAAATGAGGCAGGGAAAAACACTTCAGGTAAAAAAAGCCGTTATCAAATGGCTAATGACCGTTATCCAGATGACGCACCTGACGTTAGCTTGGTGAAAAATGCCCAGCCTAAATACGAACCTTACAGCAGACAAGGCAATCGAAACTACACTGTATTAGGTAAAAGCTATCAAGTGCTCGACAGTGGTAAGGGCTTTAAAGAACAAGGTAATGCCTCATGGTATGGTTCAAAGTTTCATGGCCATTTAACGTCAAATGGTGAAACCTATGATATGTATACCATGTCTGCAGCACATAAAAACTTGCCCTTACCGAGTTATGTTAAAGTGACTAACTTAGAGAATAATAAGCAAATTATTGTCCGTGTTAACGATCGTGGACCATTTCATCATGGTCGAGTGATTGATCTTTCTTATGCGGCGGCTTATCACTTAGGTATGCTGGCCAGAGGAACGGCAAAGGTGGCCATCGAAACCGTTTACATTCCGTCACCAGAAGAGCGAGTTATCAGCGATTTAAAAGATAACGATAATCATTTTATTCAAGTTGCCGCCTCACAAGATAAACTTCGCATCAATATGTTGGCTAAACAGTTAGAAACTAAATATGCCGTAACCTCTCGGGTAACATCCGTTAATGGTATGCATAAATTACAGTTAGGACCCATACAGCAAATTCATCTAACGAATAAGTTGCTCGATCGTGTCCAAGCTGATGGCTATCCACAAAGCTTTATCGTACCGTAAACCACAATAACGGCACTAAATGACAACATTAAGGTTCATTTACATTGGATGAATGAACCTTAATGCGAAATGACTGCCTACTAATGTATAATCTATCATTATACCAATCGATCTTTGTCTTTTCTTCGACTAACTAGAGACGTGCTAACTTCATGATGACATCCAAAACCGCTCAATTATCAACTATGCTTTTTGCATCAGTTGTCTGTTTTTCTTCACTTGCTGCAACGCCACAACCAGATGTACGTCCAATGCCAAATCGTGCACCTATGGTGACGCCAGACGCACCAAGTGTTGCGGCTAAAGCCTATGTACTAATGGATTATAATTCTGGCAGAGTTATAGCTGAAGAAAATGCCTACGAAAGTTTAAACCCAGCCAGCTTGACTAAGATGATGACCAGTTATGTGATTGGTCAGGAAATTAAAGCTGGCAATGTATCATTAGATGACGATGTTGCTATTACCAAAAATGCTTGGGCAAAGAACTTCCCTGATTCATCTAAAATGTTTATTGAAGTGGGTAAAACGGTCAAAGTACACGACTTAAATCGTGGCATCATCATTCAATCAGGCAATGATGCCTGTGTTGCAATGGCTGAACACATTGCTGGAACAGAAGGCGCATTCGTTGATTTAATGAATTCATGGGCCAAACAATTAGGCATGAAAGACAGCTACTTTGAAAACTCTCATGGTTTAGATGCTCAAGATCATAAATCAACCGCTTATGATATGGCGCTTTTAGGGGCAGCATTAATCCGTGACGTGCCTGATGAATACAAAGTGTATTCTGAGAAGTCTTTTACCTATAACGGAATCAAACAATATAACCGTAATGGCTTATTATGGGATAAAAGCTTAAATGTTGATGGTATCAAAACAGGTCATACGTCTGGAGCAGGCTACAACTTAGTGGCCTCTGGTACAAGCGATGGTATGCGTCTTATCAGCGTAGTCATGGGCACATCAAGTGAATCTGCGCGTAAAGCTGAAAGTAAGAAACTACTTAATTATGGTTTCCGTTTCTTTGAAACCATTACCCCCTACAAAGCTGGCGATACTTTCGTCACTCAACAAATTTGGTACGGCGATAGAGAAACCGTTGATCTTGGCGTGATGACAGATACCCCGATCACCATTAGCCGTGGTCAAGCAAAAGATTTACAAGCGAACTTTGAATTAACCAAACCATTAACAGCACCGCTTGCCAAAGGTGAAACCGTAGGCCGTGTCTTTTTCCAACTTGACGGAAAAGATATTGCTCAGTTCCCACTGGTGACGCTAAATGAAGTCCAAGAAGGCAGCTGGGTTAGCAAATTAATGGATTACTTCAAACAAATGTTCGCAAGCTGGTTCGAGTAATTAAGCAAATTTACACATTCTATTAATAGATCTATAAGTGAATCAGCTAATTAAAGCCGCCTAATCAGCGGCTTTAATTTTTCAGATCTATCAGGCTTGAATCGGGTATAATCACCACCATATAAGTAATACCAAACAGAATTGAGTAAGCTAAATGTTAAATACAACGTTTGACCAAGTAATGGAATTTCCTAATTCGTGCCCTTTCAAAGTGATCGGGGATGCGGATGATACCTTAGCCGATCGTGTCGTTGCCGTTGCACAACAACTGGCACCGGGAGATTACGTTCCGAGTGTGAAAGCATCGAGTAAAGGCAGTTACTATTCAGTCACTATCCGTATTACGGTTACTAGCAAAGAACATATTGAAAAAGCGTACATTGATCTTGCCGCAATTGAAGGCGTAAAACGTGTACTGTAAGATCCAAATGAGTCTTCTTTAACAATAAACTTGCGTATGATACTCAACTATTAATCCATTGATCTGATGGACACACACCTTTATCTGGGGGAGACGTTGCCCTTGCAAGCACAAACACTGCACATTCGCCATCTTGGCATGCAAGACTATGAATCGACATGGCATGCAATGCAGGAATATACTGACACTCGTGATAGCGATAGCCATGATGAACTGTGGATTGTTGAGCATCAGCCGGTATTTACCCAGGGTCAGGCAGGTAAAAGTGAGCATATACTCAACCCAGGTAACATTCCGGTCATTCAAGTAGACCGTGGTGGTCAAGTGACTTATCACGGACCGGGTCAATTAGTGGTTTATCCACTTATCGATATAAAACGTAATAAACTCGGTGTGCGCCAGTTAGTGAATAATATAGAGCAGAGCATTGTCGATATGCTTGCTCATTACCATATCAATGCTTACGCAAAAGCTGACGCTCCAGGTGTTTATGTCACAGAACGAAAAGTAGCCTCTTTAGGATTACGCATTCGTAAAGGCTGCTCTTTTCACGGCTTAGCACTTAATGTCGACATGGATTTAGCCCCATTCCAGCGCATCAACCCTTGCGGATATGCCGGTTTAGAAATGGTGCAATGTAAAGCATTGGGTGGTCCACAAACAGTGCTTGAAGCTGGTGATAAATTAATCCAAACCTTTAGCCAAATTATGGGCTACCAACAACTTGTACATCATCAAGGATTAGCAGAATAATGAATAGGCCTGAAAGATTACAACCAGGTGTCAAATTACGTGATGCCGATAAAGTCGCTCGAATTCCTGTAAAAGTAGTGCCATCAGAGCGCGAAACGATGCTGCGTAAGCCTGATTGGTTGCGGGTAAAATTACCTGCATCAAATCAACGTATTCTCGATATCAAAGCGGCATTACGTAAAAATGGATTACATTCAGTGTGTGAAGAAGCGTCTTGCCCAAACTTGGCAGAATGCTTTAACCACGGCACAGCTACCTTTATGATTTTGGGTGCGATTTGTACTCGTCGTTGTCCATTCTGCGATGTCGCCCATGGTCGCCCACTCAAAGCTGATGCCGATGAGCCTAAAAAACTAGCTCAAACGATCAAAGACATGAAGTTAAAATATGTGGTGATCACTTCTGTTGACCGTGATGATTTACGTGATGGCGGTGCCCAGCATTTTGCTGACTGTATTCGCGAAATTCGTTTATTAAACCCTGAAATCAAGATTGAAACTCTTGTTCCTGATTTCCGTGGTCGTATCGATGCGGCGTTAGATATTTTAGCGACAGAGCCTCCTGATGTATTTAATCACAATCTTGAGACGGCTCCAGCTCATTACCGCAAAGCACGTCCAGGTGCTAACTATCAGTGGTCACTAGATCTACTAAAACGCTTTAAAGAGCGTCATCCAACGATTCCGACTAAGTCTGGATTAATGATGGGTCTAGGTGAAACTAACGAAGAAATAGCCGAAGTATTGCGCGACTTGCGTGCCCACAAGGTTGAAATGCTGACCTTGGGCCAATACTTACAGCCTTCTAAGTTCCACTTACCAGTTGAACGTTATGTACCGCCAGCAGAGTTTGACCAGCTTAAAGCCTTAGCCGATGAGTTAGGTTTTACCCATGCAGCCTGTGGCCCATTAGTGCGCTCAAGCTACCATGCCGATCTGCAAGCCCAAGGTAAAGAAGTTAAATAACCTTATCGCTTAGATACAGATAATCCTTATGTAGATACCAGGATTAACCAAAAAAAAACAGCGCTTAGGCGCTGTTTTTTTTATGACAGTTTTTATGACTGTTGTTTATAACAATTGTTCGCATAGCTATCGTTTTACGACATGGTTGCTAATACACAGCTTATTCTTGGGTAATCGCTAAATCCATCAAGATCGCGTCTTCTTTACCGCCCTCTATTAGGTAATAACCTTTACGACGGCCCGATTCAATAAAGCCTGCCTTTTGATACAAGGTACGGGCTGCAAGATTGGATTCTCGCACTTCTAACATCAGTACTACAGCGCCAGACGCGTTAGCCGAAGCCATGACAGCATTCAATAATAACTTGCCGTAGCCTTTGCCCTGCTGGCTCGGTAATAGACAAATATCCAATAAGGTCACTTCATCGACTATCTGCTGCACTATCGCAAACCCCAAAAGGCCTTCGACTGAATCAGAATTGACAGCAGCATCAGTATTAGGAGCTAAGTCAGCACTCAGCTTTAAACCTAAAACCCGGTACAAGTGCCCGAAACAATCGGCAAGGTTCCCCGCGCTCATGGGATGGCTATGGGCCAAAGATTCAAGCTGCGCCATTTGAGGAACATCGATTGGTGCCAGCGCGACAAGCTCCACAGGCAAACCTAAAGTGAGTGGCGTGGTAAGCTGCGCTGAGGATAGGCTATCTACTAAAGAGGGGCTCAAAGCATATATTCCCAAAAATGTGTGATTAATCTGTTCACAAGCAAAGGTTTGTTAAAAACTGAGTTCAGTCTGATTGATGAGATTTGAGTTATGACTTGCCCCTAGCTTGGCCGCTGACTTGCTCGCGCCATTGGTAAATCTGCTGCCAAAGGGCGCTTTTAGCCTGCCAACCCACCAATAAATCAGCTAAAGGTTCTGATAGAAGCCATGCAGTGCGTGGTCTGACTTTATGACGACGTAAATCCCAAACAATCTGTTTACCCGTATGAGGCTCACAGTCAAAGTCACACTCTTCGCGTTTTACATCGATAAGCTTAAGCACGGCGTCGATAAGCGGCTCAGCTTCAGGTAACTCACCGTTTTCATCCCAAATCACTAAATAAGGTTTTACCTTAGTATCGCGCACTCGCCAAGTGGTCACATTCATGGCAGTTAAATAGGCTGATTTATTCATTAGGGTCAGTTTTATTCAATTAAATTATCGACTCACAATATGCCGCTAGAATAGCAGTTTTAGCACGTTATTGTTAGTGCAACACGGCTAAAGGAGATGGTATCAAGCCGATTATAGGATGGATAATTTCTGGAATATAACCTTTAAATACCAATCGACTTAACTCATTTCACATTGAATATCATAAGATTAGACTGAACACTCTAGCAAAACAACAGCAGGATGACGCCATGATTAACTTAGCTATCAAGCCAACAGAGGTGAAATCACCGCGAGTCTTAACCAACTATTGGCCGACAACCTGTATCTTAAGACCAACAGTTTTCACAGGTAAATCGAGCCAATGATGAAACGACTGCGAAACTGCTTATACAAGGTATTCAGCTAGATGAAAAAATGCCTGAATACAGCATAGCTTATTCATAAAATAATTGGCTAAATGGATTATTGTGCTAAGCAAAACACAAAGTCGCCAAACATGACTGCTTGGCGACTTTTGCCTTTAAAACAACATCACTCAGGTTTAGAAGCACTTAGGCTTAGAGGTACTTTATCCAAGCCTGAGTGCTATTTTTTTTATACTGGCTAAACCGTTTAACAGGATAATAGAGTCCGACGGCTAACAACGCTGCAATCAACCAAACCCAGCCGATACTATTGACTCCATAAAATTCACCATGATTAGCACCAAAGGTGAATTTCGCTAAGGTATAAAGCAATAACAGCACGTACAAATGCAAGATATAAAAAAACATCGGTACTGAGCCAAACACAGACAACCAATGGCCGACTCGCGCTAAGCTCCCATCTGCTTTCCCGTCTGATGCAAAGTGCCGCTCAAACGCGACTAAGCAGAAAAACATCCCGCCTAAGGTCACCAGTAAAAAGCTTAACGATGGCGGGTATTTAGTTAAGTTAACGACCGACATTAAGGTTTCACCAAAATTCGATCCCGCCTGCCAAGGCAAGGTTTCACCATAAAGGTTAAACCCGCGTAGTACGGCAAAAAGTACCCAGCAGCTTATTCCTAACTTCAACAGTGTTTGCTGGCGCTGCGAGGCTTCAAGCGGGTTACCATTGGATTTTTGACTGAAAATTGGCCCAGCCACATAGCCCAGTAAAATCACCCCAATCCAAGGTAGCACGGGATAACTCACCTTAACCCTAAGCGCACCTTCGCTGATGAGATAGCCGCGATCGTGCAATATGGTCCACAGACTATAAGCCCACTCATTGGGTTGAAAGCCAATAGGCGTCAATAGATTATGGCCAAAAACAATCGCTAAACCTAAAACAGCCATCCAAGGTCTAGGCAGTTTTATCAGCGCAGCGAGCGCTAGCATACTCAGACCAATCACCCAAATCACTTGTAACCAGAGGGTGTAATAGCTGACCATCCAAGAGAGGTTAGAGAAGTTAATCACTAAAATTTCCAGCGCGATTAAAAATAGTCCGCGTTTAATCAAAAACATACGTGCTGAACGTGGCTCGCCATGGCTACGATTGGCATAAAGCCATGCAGAAACCCCGGTTAAGAACACAAAAACCGGCGCACAAAAATGGGCGGCAAAGCGACTCAAAAAAAGCCCCCAAGAGGTCGAACTCAAATCCATAGGATCGCTCACCTGCATATGAAAGAAAAACCGCTCCCGTGCATGATCGAGCAACATGATCAACATCACTGCGCCGCGCATCATATCGATACTATTGATACGGCTTCGGCCAAGCGTTGGACTCGATGCTTGTTTCGCAATATTGGCTGACAACGAAGGATTCGAACTGATATTAGAATTCATAACTGACACTCACCTTAATGCTACGTGGCTCACCCGGTACAGCCCAAAGTGCTGAATAACTGTTGGCGATATAATGCTCATCCAGTACGTTATCCAAATTCACCCCAAGGTTTAGATTATCGCTCAGGTGCGTATTGATAAATAACCCAAGCAGCTGATAAGCAGGTAATTGAAAACTGGGATCGGCGGAATCGCCAAGGCGTGAGTCAATATAGCGCCAGCTCAAACCTAAGTGACCATCAATAGATAATCCGCTCAGATCCTGTTTCAGTAGCAAACTCGCCGTATGTTTTGGCACATTGACCAGAGGACTGCCTGCAGGAATTAGTTCGCCCCAGTCTGGATTCAAACTGTCATTTGCGGTACGTGTATTCAAATAAGCGTAGGATAATTTAGCCTGTAAAGAGTCCGTCAACTCGGCAGCGATATCAAGTTCAACACCGCTACTTTTTGCCTCCCCTAAGGTGGCTGCAAAGCCAACATTGACAGGATCTGAGGTCAAAATATTGCTCTTTTGCGCATCGAACACCGCCAAGCTGCCATTCACCGCCAGATCATTTAGCCAAGTAAGATTAAACTTCATTCCTAGCTCAAGCGACTGACTCTCTTCAGCTTCGAAAGGCTTACCCGTATAGTCGGTTCCAGAAAGCGGTAAAAAGCCTTCAGAATAGGAAGAATAAAAACTTAATTCATCAGACCATAAATATACTAAACCCACTTTTGGGCTAACTCGACTTTCAGTTTGCTTAGATAATGTATCATTGACAACTTCACCGATATCTTGCTGATAACGGTCGAATCTCAGCCCTAAATGCAGCTTCCATTTCTCAGTTAAATCCATTTGATCTTGCAGATAAGTCCCCCATGCCTTTTGGGTTTCATTATCCTCATACAACAAACTGACCTCGGGTTGAATCACACCATATTGAGGCTCAAAAATATCAATGGCATATTCACCTTTTCGGCCTCGGTGGCGGTACAGTCCCGTCTTCAAATCATAGTGATAGGCGTCAGCACCGAGCAGTAAATTGTGGCGAATAAAACCGGTATCCACATGACCACTTAACTCTAGACGTAGCGAGTTATCCTCGGATGCATAATCTCGGTATCTGTGCTGCCGGGTAAGCATGCGGCCATCATCAAATAGCGATTGGCGCCCCTTTGCTAACTCAGCATCAGAGGAAAAGCCCTTCAAGCTAGAATCGCGATAGTTATAGCCCGCGGTGAGTGACCAATCATCATTTAATTGATAGTCATAGGTCAGCTGGTGCCCAGTGGCATTGACCACAGTTGCGCCATCATTAGGTTCACCTAAATAACGTGAGCGTGGCACAGTATTGATATCGTTGTTGAGCACAATAATGCCGCGATCGAATAGCTGTTCTTGCTTGAGATATTCCATTTCATAAAGTAACGAGGCTTTATCAGAAATCTGCCAACGCATAGACGGCGTGATGATTTTTTTATCGCTGAACACATAATCGCGAAAACTATCGTGTTCCTGCCACGCACCGTTAATCCGAAATGCCACATTGTCGGTCAAGCCGGAAGTCACATCCCCCTCTAATCGATATTGATCGAAACTTCCCGCAGATGCTTTTAAATAACCACTGGTTTGATACTGAGGTTTCTTAGTCACAATATTGACTGTACCACCGGGTTCCGAGCGACCATAAAGCGCCGAACCAGGACCTTTTAAGATCTCGACATAGGCCACATTTGATAAATCCCTATGACCACTAAAACCTCGGCCACCATTAAAGCCATTAATTAAATAGCCCGATGGCATGTTTTCATTACCCGGAAAGCCGCGCAGGGAAAAGCTATCCCACAAACCGCCACCATTGTTTTGCCGCGCCACACTGGCGGAATAATCCAGCACATCTTGAAACCTTGTCAGTCCCGCATCTTTGATCAATTGCTCGTCTAACACACTTATCGCTTGCGGAAGTTCAGTTGCAGAAACATTGCCACGATAGGCTTGGCGATAGTGGATACTTAAACGCTCAATCTCAGTGCCAAGAGCGGTATCACGAGCCGCGTCACTAGCAGTATCAACAGCACTAGCCACATCACTCACTTGACTGCCTTCTGCGGCCAACAGTTTTGAAATAGGATTGAGCACAAACAAGGCGCCCAGCAACAGCGCAGCGCGCTTGGGAATATAAAAAGAGGTCATTTTCACTCCGAAAATAAACAGCATCGACGTCTTAGCTAAGCCAAGACGCTCAAAGTTAATTAAGATATATCTAATAAAAAGTAACTTATGCTGTTATGGGCGGAGCACGACTATTGAAGAAACGACTAAAAGGTCGTTTAAAGGAAATGGCTTGGAACTCAACCGAGATATAACTCTGCTGAGCCAATTGAAAATGAAAGGGCGTACTGGTTATCGCATGTTGCAACTGGTGCTGATGTAAGCACAGCGAACAATGAGACTTAGGATCTTCATTGGCATGGGCAATACTGTGAACAGCAATGGCCACAGACAAAAGCACCAACATGGCGGCAAGCCATATTGCTAGGGTGCGTCTTGTTTGCATCACACTATTCAAACCATACTTCCTCAACTCATTTGGCTGTCGATTGTATGTTAAACACAACTAAAGTTGCAAACCAATTTACCTAAGTCGCAGCTTAAATGTTACAAGCGGGATTTGACAGTTTGTTGAAGGGGTTTGTTGGAGGAAAATCACTCTAAGTACCTCATCACGGACATCATAGAGTCAGGTCGTTCCACCTTGTGTTCGAGGATTCGAGCCTGACTCCACCATCAACAAGATAACGAGGACGTGTTTAAACTAAGGCTGCAACTGAGTCTCGCTCGACTAAGTTGGACAAAAAAAGGTGAGTATTACGGGACTCAGGCGTAGCATTTGACGCTAACTTAATCGCTAAATCTGTAGCATAATTGGCCATTTCCTCAATCGGGTAATGCATGGTCGTCAATCTTGGACGGCAAGCACGGGCAATCGATAAGTCATCAAAACCAATCACAGAGACATCTTCTGGCACCCGAATTCCCGCCGCAAATAATGCATGAATCGCGCCAATCGCCATTAAGTCGTTATAAGCTAAGATGGCCGTGAATGGTGTGCCTCTTGCGAGTAAGGCTTGTACAGCGGCTTCGCCACCTTCCATATTCGCGGTAGACTCTTCAATGGCATCCAAGGGCAACTTCATATCCCGCAACAGCAGAGCTTGGCGTACCCCTAATATGCGTGACGCAGGATCGCGGTTTTGGTAAATACTGGTGATCACCGCAAAATCTTGATGGCCGCGGTCGAGTAAGTAGTTAGTCGCCTCTTGGGCACTGGTTACATTGTCGAGCCAAACGCAGCGATCGGCAATTTTAGGGATAAAACGGTTGATGATCACAAGCCCGGGGATTTGTTCAGTAAGGCCTATTAAAGTCGACTCATCCGAATATTCGCTGTGGAGAATAATAGCATCACAGTTTTGGTCACGCAGGGATTCGATCGCATCGATTTCAGACTGAAATCAGAGTGCGGATTTGCCAGAAAAAATTAACAACCGAAAAGACAAAGGCCTAACATTTCTGCTAGGCCTTCTAAATTTGGCAGGGGTGGCAGGACTCGAACCCGCAACCATCGGTTTTGGAGACCGCTGTTCTACCAATTGGAACTACACCCCTGTTGACGAGGGGCATTATGCTAAACCCCCTTCCAAAGGTAAAGTACTTTTTCAAATAAAGTGCTCAATTGCAGTTTTTTCACACAAGTAAGCCGTTCAAAGGCATTTATGAGTAGCTTATGCTTTTACAGGATGCCAGTGGACATTGATTAATTTCGATTGTGATATGGCTAAGTTGCGAAAACTTACTTTCAAGTTGTTGCTTTAATTGCACAGCATCAATGTCACTATGGACTAGTAACGAGACAATCGCAGCATAATGTTCAGCGCTTACCTTCCAAATATGAAGATCAGTAACAATAACGCCATCATGCTCGAGGAAGTGTTTTATTCGCGACTTCTTGTCCAACCCGATTGAATTATCAAGCAAGATTGGACTCGTTTGCTTCATTAACCCCCATGCCCAACGTGTAATAATCACTGCGCCAACTATACCCATAACAGGATCGAGGAATGTCAGTCCCATATATTTACCAAAGACTAGCGCCACAATGGCTAAAACAGACGTTAAAGCATCTGCAAGAACATGGAAATAAGCAGCTCTTAAATTATGATCATGATGATGTACTGGCTCATGCTCATGCTCATGCTCATGCTCATGCTCATGCTCATGCTCATGCTCATGCTCAGCGTGATGATGATCATGACTATGATGATCTTTCAATAAAAATACACTAACAATATTGACTGTAAGACCGATAAAAGCAACAAAGATAGCTTGGTTAAAATAGATTTGTTCTGGATTGATAATTCTGACTAATGATTCTACTAACATTATCAATGCAACCATACCTAAAGCGATGGCACTGGTGAAGCCCCCCAGAACACTAACTTTACCGGTTCCAAAAGAAAACTGGGGGTTATCAGCATTTTTGCGGGAATATCGATAGGCAAATAAAGTAATCATAAATGCTGCAGCATGAGTACCCATATGCCAACCATCAGCCAATAATGCCATTGAACCATAAATGGAGCCGGCAATAATCTCAGCTAACATAGTAATAATGGTTAAAATAAGTACGTAAAGGGTATTCCGCTCACCATCAGAGTTCTGATGACTGAATTGATGATGGTGTTGCCATTGTTTTACTGGATGAGATTGAGACGTCATTGAGGCACTTAGATGAGCAAATTAAAGTGACATTATCTATGTATTATCGATTAAATATCAAGTCAAAAGCATATTAAGTCGTATTACATCTGCATAAACAACAACAGTAATTGTTTCTATTGATACATGAATCAATTAATGAGGAACATATCGACCTAATGCTGATCTCGCGCTTTTTAACATATCAAATAATAGACGCAAAAACATTAGCGATATAATGGCGATCTGTCTTACACTCATTTAAGTGAATAAGTCGCCTAGAAATGACCGACTCTCGCATGGGCATATCATCCACACTGGTTAATGGCTTAGGCCCATGAACGGCTTTCAGCCACAAATTGCAGATGTAAAAAAGCCCGCTACATAATAGCGGACTGTTTCACGACTCTTTCAAGTCAAATAGGTGCCTAGAAATGACCTACTCTGACATGGGCATACTGGCCATACTGACTAATTGCTTAGGTTTAAGGCACAAAACAAAAAAGCCACTCGAGTAGACTTGCCTTGCTGTGTTCTTTGGCCCCCTAGAACTGACCGACTCTCGCATGGGCATATC
>NZ_JBGOOV010000011.1:0-146387 GCF_041439795.1 Shewanella sp. 5S214 | reverse complement strand
TCGGTCAACCGATCAGTTAAATTTTCTCGTTTTACCGCTTAACTGATCGGCATTACTTAAAGCCCTTTTTTATTGATTGCAGATTTAACCGTCAAATAACGACAGATTTAGAACTTATGTTCGATACCTACGCCAACGTAGCTGTCATCTTGATCGTTTGAATCAAATGAGTTTGCAGTGTAAAAAGCAAATAACTTGGTTGGCTTACCTAACTTGTAGTCAGCGCCAACAGACCATGAATTACCTTTATTTTCCATGTCTAAGTACTGTGCTTTCAAAGTAACATCATTGATGTCATATGCTGAGCTTAATAAGTAGCCATTGTCTTTAATACCGCTGTCTAGTTTCTCTTGCTGCTGATACATACCACCAATCACTAAACCGGCCACTTTACCTTGAACAGTAGCACGTGCAGTGTCATAACCTTTTACTTTTGAATCGTAAGCAATTGCAGCGTAGATTGGTGTGCTTTTTAATCCAGCATCACCGTACATTAGCGCCATACTCACGCCATCTTCACCTTCTACGTTACTACCAACAACTTGATCTGCATCACCAGAGGCAACATAAGTCACACCCGCTTGGAAATCACCAAATACTGGCGTGTAGTAAGTTGCGGTTTGAGCCATGCGGTTTTCACCTTTAAACATGGTTTTCATATCGCCAGAAAGGTCGTTGAATTGATCAATTTTACCTTGAGATACTTTAAGGATTGTGTCGTTACGACCAACAGATACAGCACCGAAGTTACCTTTTAAACCAACAAATTGGTTACGTGCTAAAAAGTTTTCTTTGTTTGCATCACCTGTGTTGACTTCATATTCGATGGTATAGAAAGCTTCTAATGATTTGCTTAACTCAAACGCACCGGTTACACCAAAACGTGATGCATTACTTTGAATTGTCGTTTCAGTGACATCAGCAACATCATTTGATTGTGCTGTTACGTTTAACTTACCGTAAACTTGAAGAGGATCTGCGGCGTATGCACTTGAAGCTACTGAGGCTGCGATTGCAGAGGCTAATAGTGTTTTGCAAAAAACGTTCATCATTTCATCCTTTCGACGCATATATCGTCATGGTTATTCTGGGTTAGTTGTATCGGAACGAGATGAATTCTGCCTTGCAAATGTTTCAGAAATATTTCATTGATAGATGAAATCCCCATTCTGAGTGTTTCAAACCATTTAACCCTATAGGAAACCTCGATACAGCAAGGGTTTCAAGCTGAGTTGTTGTAATGTGACAGTTTAATGAATTCTCATCCTGATGACTGAACCTGTGTTGCGACTGATGTTTTTTTGATGGTTTACCACTTTGCCTCTATACCGTAAACTGCTGTCACTGAATTTTCCTGTTAATTAATGAGAGCCTTCTATGTGGTTTAAAAATCTCACCTTGTACCGTTTCAACAAACCGTTTACGACAGATACCGAAACATTAGAGAATGCCTTAGCTGACTTCACTTTTTCTCCTTGTTCGAGCCAAGACATCAGCAAGTTTGGTTTTTCAAATGCTTTAGGTAAAAAAGGCCAAGCATTAGTGCACAGTGCTGAAAACCGTCATTTAATTTGTGTCACTAAAGAAGAAAAAATTCTCCCAGGCCAAGTGATTAAAGAAGCCTTAGATGAAAAAGTGGCGGAGATTGAAGATCAAGAGAACCGTAAAGTCACTAAAAAAGAAAAAGACACCATTAAAGATGAAATCACCACGACGTTGTTGCCTCGGGCATTTTCTCGTCGTAGCCAGACACACGCACTTATCATGCCTGAACTGGAAATGATTTTAGTCGATAGCTCTAGTGCGACTAAAGCGGAAGAGTTATTAGCATTACTGCGTAAAGCCTTAGGCAGCTTACCTGTGATCCCGTTAAGCTATGCAACTCCAATCGAGTCGACGTTAACCCAGTGGTTACAAGCGGGTGAAGCTCCTGCACCATTTGAGATGCAAGATGAAGCCGAACTTAAGTCTGACTCTGATGAAGGCGGTATCGTACGCTTTAAGCAACAAGTGCTCCAAGAAGATGAAGTGCTCGCTCATATTGCAACAGGCAAGCAAGTACACAAACTAGCCTTACATTTTGGCCAGTCGATTGCCTTTTTAATGCAGTCTGATGCCACGATTAAACGTCTTAAGTTTTCTGAAGAGTTTAGAGCAGGTAATGATGAAGTCGGTACAGAAGACCCATTAGCTCGTTTAGATGCGGATTTTGCCTTAATGGGCAGTGAATTAGTCGCGTTTATTAATGCGGTTAATCAAGCTTTTGGTCCACTAGAGCAAAGCGTGTAATCCAACTAAGGACACAATATGAAACTATACGGAAGTTATACGTCACCTTTTGTTCGCCATTGTAGAATTGCGCTACTTGAGTCAACGCTCGATTACCAATTTATTGAAACCGATCACGCCACCAGCGCGACGTTATCGCCGACTAAACGGGTGCCTTTTTTACAAGATGGTGAGTTAACGCTAACCGATTCTAGTGCCATATTGCGATATATCCGCAGTAAGTCGGACAAGCCATTCCTTGAAAGCACTGTCGAGCTTGATCAATATTGTATGATCAATACAGCATTGGACAGCACAATCAATTTATTCTTCTTGTCTCGTGATGGGGTCGATATTGAGCGCTTTGATTACACCATCAGACAGGCGCAGCGAATTGAGTCGACATTAGTGCAGCTTGAAACATTTGAATTGCCTTTGCATGGCCCTTTTAATGATGTGCAGCTAAGACTAGCCTGTTACCTCAGTTGGGCGATATTCCGCCAACGTATACATATGGCTAACTACCCTAAGCTAAAACTGTTTTTAGCCGCAGTTGAAAAAGAGCCGTTTTTTATTGAAACCGCCCCGCAGGCATAAGTTAACACGATAAAAAATGCCCTGAATTTCAGGGCATTTTTTTATCTACAACAAAATAACTCAGTCATACGTAAGAGCTTATTCGCCGTCAGCGTTAATCCATTTACCTTCGGTATCAAAAGGCCAATCAATACCTAACCATGCTTTAAAGAAAGCTTTTTGCTCAGCAGTCACATTATCAACCGCAGTAATCGCTAACTTATCTTTCGGTTGTTCTGCCAACACTAAGTTCACATCTTTTAGTTGATCATTACTAAATACCGTCACCTTAACAGTGTCACCAGGGCTAAAATCGTTAAAGCGTTTAGCAAAACCGTCTGCGGTGACTTTTAAACCATTGACCGCGACTAACTCATCTCCAGCCGTTAAACCGGCTTTCCAAGCTGGACTATTTTTAGCCACAGTTGCTAATACTAAATCTGCATATAAGCCGGATAAGCCCATGCCTGTATCAACTTGTATTTTGGGCTTATCACCATAAGTGGTTACCAAACCGGCTTGAGCTAATAGATCATTAAACTCTAAACTAACTGGCTGATTCACAAATTTCTGCCACCAAGGTTGATAATCTTTGCCGGTGAGAGTAGTTAATATGTTTTGCACATCTGCCACAGTGTAGCCCATTGGAATTTTAAAGTTTTCATATAACTCCTTGTGCACATCACGATAAGAATGCGCTAGCTTACTGTCAGTTAACACACTGAAATCTAATGCCAGTGAAGCTAAATATCCCTCAGAATAAATATTCACACTGTGGTTAACCGCATAATCGCCCCAAGTGCTACTCCATTGACCTAAACTGGCTTCTGCAACCGATTGGGTTTCACGCCCAGGATTATGCTGATTAAGTACTATCCGTAAGCTCAAATCATCAAAGAATTCTTTTGCGGTCATCACCCCAGCACGTAACAACAACTGATTTTGAAAATAGCTGGTTGAACCTTCTGCGACCCACAATAAATCAGTCATATTCTCTGACTGATAATCGTAAGGCACCAATCCTTGAGGACGGTACGATTTTACATTCCAAGTATGGATAAACTCATGCGATGCGGTACTAATAAAGCGTAAATAATCTTCACGCTCACGAAAGTTAAATCGCGGTAATTGAATAACTGTTGAGTTCAGGTGCTCTGTGGCTCCGCGTGCACCGCTAGTAGCATGCACCATATACACATAACGTTTAAACGGGTAACCATTCCAAATAGCTGACGCTTGAGCGCTTATTTTACCTAAATCAGCAATAATTTGCGTAGTGTCGTAGTTTCCCTCCCCCCAAAAAACCACCTCATATTGGCGATTATCGGCATCGAAACTAAAGTGCTGGCTTATTCCCGTCTCAATCGGTGAGTCAACTAAGACATCATAATTAGCGGCTTTAAATGAATGTGACTTGCCGTCTCTGTCCATTCCAGAATAACTTTTCCAGCCTTTTGGCACTTGCATATTGACCGTAATAGGTTGCTGGCGAAACGCAGGGCTATACATAAACACACCACTGGCATCTAAGAAAGCATGGCTACTATCAATGTGACGTAATCGGTCACCAAGCTCATTAGCATGCAACTGATATGTCACCCTAACCGATGTAGGTTGAGTTAAGGTTATTTGCCATTCACCACTGGCAGTGCGTTTCCAAGGTAGCGACTGACCCTTGCTGTCGGTCGCATTAAACAATCTAACCCCATCAGCAATAGGCAATACTTGATAACGGCCGGTTCGCCATACTGGTAAATTAACCGTTAGCACCTGCGAATCCGTTTGAGGAAATGACACACTCACCTGAGCTAAATGGTGTGCGGGTTGGTTAATATCAATATGGTAATCAACATCAGCAAGGGCTGGCATGGCCCAAGTCATCAAAAAAATGGCACTGCTAGCTAAAATTGCAAGAGAAGTAGGTTTCACTCTAGGTTCCTTCTGGTATGATTCTATTGTTTTTATTTTAAATTCCGAACAATTATAACGATCTAGACTCATTAACACAGTGGCAATTTGTAACTGAGTGAGAATACTTAGTATCAATGACAAACCAATGTTAATTTATTCATCGATACCAGCTGATAATGACGTCCACATTTTTTAATCCTAAAAAGGTATCTTTTACTATGCTGCGATGTTTTCCTCTGTTCATATTATGTTCAATACTATTAAGTTCAGCAGTGTGCGCAAGAGATATTGAACAGCAAGAAATATTGTTCAAAGAAAATCCTCAAAAAATTTATACCAAGTTATTGAGAACGACCGAGTTTCCTTTGCACTTTTCAAACAAAGCGGAATTCGACCAAGTCGCTGAAAATTTAGGTTTTCAACCAAATGAACTCCATCGTGATTTAGAGCTATTAGCTCGCCTTAATTTACAAGCAAAACTCACATCGCCAACTAAGTACCAAGATGCAGAATTACTCATATCGCAGTTAGACAGCATTGCATCAACAACGCTTGAAAAAGCCATGGTGATTATGCTTAAAGCACGGATTAAGGGACGTAAAAACCAAGAATATAATCAAGTGATCGTTGAATTCAATGATGCGTTGAATATGGTTAACGCCGATATCAGCTTAGAAAGCACCCTGTTCAAGTTAACACTGCATGAACAATTGAACATGTTACATTCATTGTTACTTCAACCTACGCCAGCCTTGTCTCATTTAAATCGTTATCGTGAAATGGCTTATCAGTTACACAATAATTATTTTATCGCCGATGCTGAATCGCAATTAGGCCGTTATTACAATCTGAATGGCGATCAAGCAAAGTCACTGCAGCATTACAGTGAAGCATTTCGTTTAGCCAACATCTTAGATTACCCTGGCATTAAAGCCCAAACACAGCTCAATCTCGCGCGGACCTACCGTGATTTAGAACAATGGGATGATGCACTCAAATATGCCCATAATGCGGCGGAAATATTTCAAGTAATCGGCCAAGATGTCTACTTGTCAGAATCATTAACTGTTATGGCGATGATTTACGCAGGCAAAGGGGAATGGAATAAAGCCATCGATTATTATTTAAATGTCCAGCAAGTAAATGAGCGGATGGGGAACCAAATTGCAATTGGGCTCACATATCACAATTTAGGTGAGGCTTATTTTAAATTGCATAATATTCAGGCGTCATTAGATGTAATGCAACGAGCAAATGAAATATTTAGAGCTCGAAAAGTAGATCATTACTTAGTCCATAACGAACGCCTCTTTGCTCAAATAACAACCAGCGAAGGCATGTGGACAAACGCGATTGAGCATGCAAATAAAGCGATTAAGCTGGCTAAAAAGAAACATTTAACCGAGGTGCAAACCGAGGCTTTAGGGTATTTATCTACCGCATATCGCAAAACTAACAACATTAATGCAGCGCTTAAAACTGTCGATGAGATAGTCGAATTAGTCAATAATTCACAGAGTAAAACTGAACAACCCAATGACTTTTCAGAGCTAACAGAACAGAAATTAAAATTTGAACTGGGTTTAATGCGCAATAAACTGGAACTGCAAACGACTAAAAATAAATACAATCAATTTATCATTTTAGTATTAGTACTTATTTTTAGTATTGCGATTATCTTATTGATTTTTATCTACAGAAAATTTCAACAGCGCAATACTCTGTACCTTAACGCACAACGTTTAAATACAATCGATCCCATAACACAAGCACAAGGTTACCGAGCATTTATTCAACTGATCAGCACGCTGAAAAATACCGAACCTAAAACATTAGCTTTGGTAAATATCAACGAATTAAATAATATTGATATTCAACTTGGACTCACAGAATCAACGGCATTGATGCAACAATTTAATATTCAATTCAGTAAGCACTTAGATACTCAAGTATTTACCATACGCTCAGGACTGATTGGATGCTATTTTAATCAACAGTATGATGCTGATGTTATATTAAATGCCGTCATTGAGAGTCTTAAGCAATTAAAAACAACGCAGTTTACGATTCCAAATTTTGCGCAAAAATCGGCCGAACACTACGCCAGCATTGGCCACATTAGTTTACCCTTGCTCGCCAACCCTGATGTCAGTATTAGTGCAGAATTACAATTTGAGACATTACAATATGCGCTTGCCGCGGCAATGGATATTGCCGAGCAACCAGCTTATGTCTCATTGAGGCCGCTTAATTTTGCACCAGCGGCTATTTTTATGCGGCCACTTTATTTAAATCTGACTCAAGCACTTAACCGCGGCATCATTCGTGCAGAAAGTAATCGTCATGCCCAAAGTATAAATTGGCCAAATAATTAATCGCGTAATAAACTGGCAATTATAGTTATTTATACTGTTTTGTACGGTAATTGGATTTGCTGCACAACATTATTGAGATAATATTACTATAGTGTTAACTGATCAGAGATTAGTTAGTGAAAAAACGAAATTATGTCTTCAATATGGCAACAATCACGGCAACCTATGCCTTTAGATGAAAAATGAGAGTAGGCACTGCAACATGAAAGAGTCAAATACAGCGATAACACAAATTTCGTTGATGAAGCAAAAGCTCCACGCAGCCAAACTTGCTCTCGAAGAGATAAACGTCGATCGCAATGGTAAATTGAAAACACTGATTCAATTTATCTCCCATCTCAGTCTTGCCTGCAAAGGACAATGTATTGAACTCGACAATAAACTGGCAAAATTGCGCCATCATATGCACAATTTTGAACAAATTGACGAAGCACTGCCAGAACTAGTCGACATTGAACGCTTGTTAAAATCTCAATACAACCAAACAATGACGCGTTTAGAAGACAGCCGTAACGGCCTTAATCGAGTCATCCGTCAGATCCAACGCATCGATTCAGCTCCGGAAAAACTCAAAAAAGAACTGACTTATTTTAAACAAGAACTCGGCAAGCCATTTCATACAGTATGGGAATACATCCCAAAAGTCGAAAAGCTGATATTTTTCTATGAAGAAATTTTAAAAAACGAATTTGCCGATGCAGACGATTACCAGATTTTGCCTCAGCACGTTCAACTTGCCAAAGAGCTTGCTGCTAAGATTGCCGAAATTGAGTTTAGAAAAGATCAACGCGACCAAATTCTAGTCATAAAAGAAATATTACTTGGTGATATTAGCTTGAGCAGTTTACTCGACTCTTACCAATCAATATTGAGTTTACTGTTAGAAAATATTGCACGTGAAAAAAGCGCATCACAAGACTTTTTATTTGCACTTAATGATGCCTTGTCCATAGTCCGTGATGTCGTCAATAACAGCTATAACAATAACCAACGCAGTGAGCAGCTTAAAGGCCAATTAAATAAAGAGATTAATTTACGCGTTAACAACGCAGACGAGTTAGTCGCTGATGCTGATAGTCTTAACGAATTAAAGACCCAACTAACGATACAGTTATCCTCTCTTCGTGATGCTCTTTCTCGTAAAGAAGCCCTAGAGCAGCGTGAACAAACACTGTTACGTAAGTCGATTGAATCTATGCGTAAAGAACTCAACTCGATGAGTCAAGAAGCCAACAATTACAAAGAAAAACTGTTTGAACATCAAAAGCTCAACCTACTCGATCCGCTGACTCAACTGGCAAACAGGACAGCATTAGAAGATAGAATGGAGCAAGACTATCGCAACCATGTCCGCTTTAAAACGCCATTATGGATAGCCATTACTGACATAGACCATTTTAAAGTGATTAACGACACCTTTGGTCACAGCACCGGAGATAAAACCCTGCAAGTTATTGCTATGGCCTTAAAAAACTCATTACGAGATAGTGAGTTTGTTGCCCGTTATGGTGGCGAAGAATTTGTATTACTATTACCTGATATTACTGATGAAAATATCTCTCAATTATTGAATCGCGTTAAAGATAAAATCAAAAATATTCCATTTAAGTTTAAAAATCAGAGAATTACAGTTACATTATCTATAGGTGCAGCACAAGTCATGGAAAACGAAACGCTTGAAGAAGCTTTCGAAAGAGCAGATGCTGCATTATACCAAGCAAAAAACAACGGCAGGGACCGAGTCGTTATTGATATCTAGCCCATCCTAAGACAGTTCTCTTTGGACTCGGCATCAATTACTCGAGTCCAAAGGAGTTGCTTATGATAGTAAAGATTAGTCCAAATGGTAGCCTAGATCAGCTTTCTCAATTAGAAGTAGAGCGACTAAAACAAGGTGCAAAAAGCGACCTTTATCAATTATACCGAAACTGCTCACTAGCAGTATTAGCTTCAGGCCTGATCAGCGATAGCTCTGAAGCACTATTTCATCGTTACGAATCCTTCAGCATCAATATATTACAACGCGAAAGAGGCATACAGATTGAGCTCATTGATCCGCCGATGAAAGCCTTCGTCGACGGTGAAATTATCACTGGTATTCAAGAACACTTATTTGCTGTTCTGCGCGATATTATTTATATCAGCAATAAATACGAGAATTTAAAACACATAGATTTAAGCAATGCGACTCACATTACTAATGTGGTGTTTGATATTTTACGCAATGCTCAGGCAATCTCACCAATGAAAGATCCTAATGTGGTGGTCTGTTGGGGAGGACACAGTATCAACGCAGTTGAGCATCAATATACACGTGATGTGGGCTACCAACTGGGGCTACGCCGATTAGATATTTGTACTGGTTGCGGACCAGGCGCAATGGAAGGCCCAATGAAAGGTGCCGCTATTGCACATGCCAAACAAAGAGTACACAACGCCCGCTATATCGGTTTAACCGAGCCAAGTATTATTGCCGCTGAACCACCCAATCAAATCGTCAATGAATTGGTCATTTTACCCGACATCGAAAAACGCCTCGAAGCCTTTGTTCGTTTAGGCCATGGGATTGTTATTTTTCCTGGCGGAGCCGGAACGGCAGAAGAATTACTCTATTTTCTGGGTATCTTATTAAATAAAGACAATAGCGATTCATGTTTTCCACTGGTGCTAACGGGACCGGCTGAAAGTGCTGACTACTTTACTGTTATTGATGAATTTATTGGTGCCACGTTAGGCATTGAAGCACAAAGCAAATATCAAATTATTATTGATGATCCCGTCAAAGTGGCTCAAGTAATGAAACAGGGTATGGAGCAAGTCAAAGCCTATCGCAAACAAAAATGTGATGCGTACCAATATCAATGGTCATTAAAAATTGAACCCGAATTTCAATTACCCTTTGCACCAACCCATGAGGTTATGGCAAATTTAAATCTCTACTTTCAAGATAACAAAGCAGAACTTGCCGCCAACTTGCGTAAAGCATTTTCAGGAATTGTTGCCGGTAACGTAAAAGGTGACACAATCAAGTTGATCCAACAGTTCGGCCCCTTTAAGATTAAAGGTGATCCTAAACTCATGCTGATGATGGATAAGCTATTAAACGCTTTTGTTAAACAACAACGAATGAAACTGCCAGGAAGTGCTTACGTGCCCTGCTACAACATAATAAAAACCAATGAATAAATTACTCATTATCGATGGACTTAATCTGGTGCGCCGTATTCATGCGGTGTTGCCAGATGAAAACGATATAGCCAGCGTACAAGAACGTGTGTTGGCCGCATCTAAAAAAATGTTGCTACAGCATCAACCCACTCATTGTATTGTTGTCTGGGACGGCAATGAGCCCTCTTGGCGCAAAACACTGTATAACGATTATAAAAAAGGTCGCAAACCAATGCCAACAGCATTAAGTGATGGCCTGGTAAATATCAAAGCGACTTTAGCCGAGCAAGATATTAACTCTTTCGATGCGCCATCAGAAGCTGACGATGTCATCGCAACTCTCGCGATGAAGATGATCAGTAACAGTGGTGAGGTTATCATAGTGTCAACCGACAAAGGCTTTAGTCAATTACCCAGCAAAAATCTCACCTTATGGGATCACTTTAATCAACAGTTTTTTGATGTTACAGAATATGGGAAAAAACTCGGAATAGAGCAATATCAAATGCTCGACTTTATTGCATTGGCCGGAGACAGTGGTAATAAAATTCCCGGCATTATGGGGATAGGTCCAAAATCAGCAGCCGACTTGCTCAACAAGTTCAGAACCTTAGCTAATTTATATCGTTCGCTAGACAACCTTGGAGCTAAACAAGCACTTAAGTTAGCGGAAGGAAAAGAAATCGCCCGCATTAGCTACAAATTAGCGCAGTTACAATGCAATATCCCGTTGAATATTAATTTGAAACAATTTAGAACTAAACCAATATCAAACTAGTGTAATAATAAATCATCCAATAATAAAAACGATCATCATAGCATAACGGATTAAACGCATTATGAACTCAAAAGTAAGCTATATCATAGGTGGCATTTTCACAGCCTATTTGTTGTTTGTCGCTGTCGTCATTTTTGTTTATGAACCTCAACCAGAAGACCGAGCTTGGGACGATCGCCAAGCATTTAATTTACAAAAAATGAGTGACATTCACTTTGGCCAAAGTCTTGATGAGATCCGAACCTTACTAGGCAGCGCAGATTTTGTCGAAGCTAAAACGGGTGTTGATGGTCAATATCAAGTGATGTATTACCGCACCCATCATGTAAAGTCAGATGGCGAAACCACTAAAGAAGAATGTACGCCATTGTTGTTCAGAGATAATCTTTTAGTGGCATGGGGACAAGATACTCAGCAACAATATTTTGATGTGCCTATCGCAGGTAAAGCCCCGCTATAAATCTATTTTCAACTCAGCTAGAATCTAAGAACTCGCAGGCTCGCTAGAGGGCGGACTTTGTCCTGCTAGACCCTAGGTTTTAGGATCTAGCAGCGAAGCGCCCTAGCTGTGACGAAGTCATGCCCTAGAACCTAGGAGCTAAGTGGCTTGGGTTTGTACTCCTGATAAGATTCGCCTTGGCGCAGCCAATCTGGAGCAGGTGTGCCTTTCAAATAATGATCAAAGTACTGCTTCATCTTAATACTGTAATCAAGCTTATTAGGATACTTTTTCAAATGGTGTGGCTCATCTTGATATTGTAAAAACACCACATCCTTACCAGCGCGGCGCATAGCCAGATATAACTCAACGCCTTGTTCCCAAGGCACAGCATCATCTTTATCACCAAACATGATCATCATTGGGGTTTGAATACGGTCTACATAAAAAATAGGCGAGTTTTCTATGTATTTTTGCGGCGCAGCAAATAAACTTTCTCCGATTCGGCTCTGGCCGGTTTCGTATTGAAACTGTCTTGCTAAGCCTGACCCATGACGAATACCACTATAAGCACTGGTCATATTCGACACCGGAGCACCAGTAACAACCGCTTTAAAGATATTGGTTTGTGTTACCGCAAAAGCGCTTTGATAACCACCCCATGAATGCCCCTGAATACCCACGGCATCTGGATCAGTCACACCCATTTCAATTAGCTTTTGCACTCCTGCAGTCAATGCTTTTACTGACGAAATGCCTGGATAACCAATTTCAAAACGGATATCGGGTAAGAAAATAGCGTAACCATTGTCTGCATACCATGCAAAGTTTGGTCGGTGATTGAGCTTCATATCAGGAAAAGCATATAACCTGTCACTCATAAAGCGGTAAAAATACACCAGCGTGGGATACTGTTTGCCTGCTTGATAATTTGCTGGCTTAATTAGCACCCCATCCATTTTGACACCATCGCCATCTCGCCAATGGACTAATTCTGCATTGCCCCAGTTAAATGGTTCACGTTGTTTATCAAGCGTGGTTAACTGAACGGCTTTCTGTGGTGAGGTATTATCGGCAACATACAAGTCTGGATATAAGTCATAGCGCTGCTTTGTAAATACCACTGCAGCGGCTTTATTCGCTCTAGCCAGTAAGGTTAATTTGCTATTACTTTCAGTTAAACGACTCACACCAGCCACGCCGATTTTAGCGCTAAAAAAACCATCCGCTTTTGATAGATGATTATAGCCTTGCAACAACACAGTCTCAGCATTGTTAACGACCGCAGGTAATAATTCATCTTTTTTGACTAGACCGACTAGCCTAAATTGAGTTTTCTGTTTACGCCCTTCCCCATTGGTCAACATAAAGCCTTGTTTTGATGCAGTATTAAACTGCCAGACATCATATTTGTCATATACCGTTATCGCACTATCGTCGGCCAACCAAGGACCAAAGCCGTAACCGGGAGCTGCGCTGGGATAATCATGGTCTTCATCAGCAAAAGGAGTAGTAATATTTGCGCTTAAATTAACCCGACGCTGAGAGGCAACATCAAATAAAAATACGTTACCTTGTTGGTAATAAGCTAAGAACTTGGCATTGGGTGATAACGTCGGCATCGCATCACTGGGTTGCTGAGTTAACACTAGCGTTTTGTTACCGTTGTTAACGTCCACTAAATAGACATCGCGATAAAAGCCTGCCCAAGTCACCATCTTCTGATATGGCACATCTGAGCTGGCTAACAAGAAACGTGCTTGCTCACCATAGGTCACATCAGGCACAACTTGGTCTGCTAATTGGACAACCTTATTTGAGTCCAGGTGTAAAACCGCTAGATAAGTGCGTTTTAATTCTTGCTCATATTCTTTAACTTCTTGAGGCTTAATTTTGGCATCATCACCATGCCAAATACGTAGCTGTTTTTTGGCGGTAATAATCTCAGGTTTAAAGACATCATTTGGATTTTGATAATCAGCTAATTCAGCTTGCTGCCCTACTGTTGGCACTCGGCCAACAAATAAACGCTGGCCATCTTTTGAAAACTGTAAGCTTGAATATTGGTTATATGTCCACTTCTTGGTCGGAGCAAACTGCTGTTGTTGATTATTTTGTACATCGAGTAACAACAAATTATGCTCTCGGCCATAACGTAAAGCACTTGCCATGCCTTTAGTTACCGCAACATATTGGCCATTGTCGCTGATAGCTAATGCTTCAATATGTTCATTTTTACTGCTGTAAAGCGGACGCTGTTGTTGATTATCGAGCGTGACTAACACGACTTGGTGTAGTTGACTATCATCTTGGTTGACTACCGCAACCAAATGTTGTGCAACTTTATCAAAGGCAAATTGAGTCACATTCGATAATAATGTTTGTTGGTCAGTGGCTAAATTAATCAGCTGAATATCAGCGCCTTTATCGGCTTTTTCAGTTTGAGGCTGAGCAGAATCAGTCTTGGCGCTATGTTCAACAATACTTGCTTCAAGCGCTGATGAACCTGACTGAGCTGCTGGAGATGTTGTTTTAGTCTCTGTTGATTCAGCTTTAGCCACGTCAAACTTTAAAACCAGAAAATGACCGTCATCGCTAAATACTGCGGAGTCGACCTTATCAAATTGCTGCTGCTTGCCATTTTCGGTATTCAGTAACACCACTTGATGAGGCAAGTCGTCTTTCTTTTTCGTTTCTCGATCAAATAAGCTCGCTTCAATTGTCGCCACAACATATTTACCATCAGCACTGACTTGGACATTGGTGCCATTGGCAATTTCATATTGTTTACGATTATCACTAAAACGAATTAATGCACGACTATCGCCTCTATCAGGAGTAGCCTGTACAGCAATCACTGCGCCATTATCAGAAATAACCGGCTGTTGAAGGGTTTCAAAATGCATAATGTCATCGAGAGACAATGCACGTTGGGGCGCCGCATGGACGCTCAATGACAGACAGACTGCCAATGGAATTAAATTAAATAATTTCACAGTTTTCCTCTAATAGTTCCCATAATCCATAACTGGAACAGATTATCGTAATGGGCTCGTAAATAGATCATCTTTAATCTTAACGAGTCAACAGTTGACTTAAGCAGTCTGTAATCGATTTAACGCATTGCATTCGACCAAGGTCGTCTATATAAAAAAAGCTCACCGAATAAGCTAATGCACGACAATAAAACATAAACCGACCAACATCATTCAGCCTTGAGATGCTTTACACGTAAACAATTTGTAATAAAGGTTCATAGTAAAACAATCAAATTAGAATTGACTTAAAAATAACGGAATTAATGTGATAATACTCACTATTTTCTGTAAATAAACATTAAAAGTCGTTAAAATACGCCGCAGAAAAACGACGCTTTTTATCGTCACCTAGCCGTGTCATGTATACGGTCTATCAATTGCAGTAACCACAACCGTGGAAGGACTATTCATGTCAAAACGTACAATAACCGTGATCCCAGGTGATGGGATTGGCCCAAGCATTATCGATTCAGCATTAAAAATCCTCGACAAAGCAGGATGTAACTTTGAATATGAATTTGCAGATGCAGGGTTAACGGCGTTAGAAAAGCACGGTGAATTAGTACCACAACGTACTTTAGATCTTATCGAGAAAAACCGGATTACTCTTAAAGGTCCGTTAACCACTCCTGTGGGAGAAGGTTTTACCTCAATTAATGTGAGCTTACGTAAGAAGTTTGCCCTTTATGCCAACGTGCGCCCAGTGATTTCATTTAAAGGCACTCAAGCGCGTTATGAAAACATTGATATTATTACCGTGCGTGAAAACACCGAAGGTATGTACTCAGGTTTAGGACAAAAAATCTCTGATGATGGTCAAACTGCAGAAGCGACGAGTATTATTACCCGTCAAGGCGCAGAACAAATCACCACCTTTGCTTACGAGCTTGCACGTAAAGAAAATCGTAAAAAAGTGACTATCGTTCATAAAGCTAACATCATGAAATCAACCTCAGGTTTATTCTTGAAAGTGGCACGTGAAGTGAGCTTACGTTACCCAGACATTACCACTGAAGAAATGATTGTTGATGCTACTTGCATGAAACTGGTTATGAATCCTGAAAACTTTGATGTTATCGTGACGACAAACCTATTTGGTGACATCTTGTCAGACCTATGTGCAGGTCTTGTGGGCGGTTTAGGCATGGCACCGGGCGCAAATATTGGTCGCGATGCTGCGATTTTTGAAGCGGTACACGGCAGTGCTCCTGATATTGCAGGCAAAAACTTAGCCAATCCTACATCCGTTATTTTAGCCTCGATTCAAATGCTAGAATACCTAGGCATGTCTGATAAAGCTGAAATGATCCGCAGTGCAGTATCGGCAGTGATAGAAGAAGGCGATCGTACGACTCGCGATTTAGGCGGTACTCACGGCACGACCGATTTTACTCAAGCTGTACTGGATCGTTTAGTCTAGAACTAAGCGTACGGCTGACGGTTTACTCAGCTCATCAGCGATTAATCTGCTCAGCCATTCACCAAAAAGCCCCTTATGCACTAATGCATAAGGGGCTTTTTGTTTGCGATACTATTGCATGCTTATGCGTAGCTCACACCCTTTTCAGGGAAAATCCATAAATGTACCGTCACTTCATCACGATCATGGTAAAGGTGTTTACACTGCATTTTAAAATCGATTTCATTTTCAGTTAAAATGGTGGCCATGGTTTCTAAGATAGTACTCACTTCTTTATAGCGGCTCTTCATTGGTAATTTAAGATTAAAAATAGCTTCTTTAAACCAGCCATTAATTGCCCATGCTTCCATTAACTCAGCAACACGAGCAGGCTTTTCAACCATGTCACACACTAACCAATAAATATTTTTACGTGGCGGCTCAAAACGAAAGCCATCGGCACGGTAATGCTTCACTTGGCCGGTTTCCATCAATTTTGGATCCATAGGACCATTGTCAATGGCCGCAACCATCATGCCACGGCGAACTAATTGGTAGGTCCAACCACCAGGGCAAGCCCCTAAGTCAACCGCATTTAGGCCACTGCGACAGCGAGTTTCTTGTTCTTCTTTAGTTAAAAAAGCACCGAAGGCTTCATCTAACTTAAGGCTTGAGCGACTCGGCGCATCCGTAGCCATTCTTAAGCGCGGGATCCCCATAAAATGTGGTGAACTATTATGGCTTAAGGAATAACCCGCATACGCTTTACCAGGTCCAATGAAACACACATGAATAATTGGACGACGGTCATTTTCAGCATTGAGCAATGCGCCACTCTTTTTTAGCCCTTGGCGAAGCGGTACGGTCAATTTACGACAAAATGCCGATAATTCTTTAGCTTCATTTGTATCAGGTGTTTCAACACGCAGCTCGCCACATTTTGACAATTGGGCAAGTGAAGCCACAATCGGCCCAACGCGATCTTGTTCAGGTAAATCAGTCAACAACTCACCGGCAGCAAACATTTGTCGCGCAAACACTAATGAACTAAGCGCTAAATCCTTGGCTAACGTATCGGCACCATTATCATCAAAACATTGATAGATAACATAAGCATCGTTGAGATTTGTTTTTACAAAGCCACCGACGTTTAACTCTGCAGCACGTTGTTGAATTTCTGCCGCACAATCTTTTTCATAGCCTGAGCGACAAAATAGGAATAGGTTTTTCATTTGGAGCCTTAGCGTAAGGATATTCGCATAACCGCGAGATAATAATCCCGCCATTATACCCAAAAATACTCGAGGTGGGAGAATTTACCCAAGCCATTATTCAGGCGATTTTGTATGCCAAATTGCCGCGGCAAATAACAACCAACCGACTAAGAAGCATAATCCTCCGATTGGCGTAATTGGACCAATCCATTTAGCGCCCGTAAAAGCATAAAGGTATAACGAACCTGAAAAAAATATTATCCCAGCAATAAAGCTATAAGCAGCCCAATTGATCAACTTAGATGGAATCCAATGGGCAGAAAAAGCCAATGCAATCAATCCGAAGGTATGATAAAACTGATAGTCGACCCCGAGTTTAAAAATATTCACCAGCTCTGGTGGGGCGATAGTTTTAAGTCCGTGAGCAGCAAAAGCCCCCAGTGCTACGGCCAGAAAACCACTAAAAGTGGCAAAGAGTAATAGACCTTTATTCATCTTACTTAACCTCATGCAACATAAACTAATCATCCATCATACTACCGAAGCAAGCTCATTTTCGAGACTTAAGCCATCACCATGAGTATCAGAGCTGTAATTAAGTTGCTACTGGCGTTGATACCGATATCAGCATAATAGACACAGCATATAGCACTTAAGCCTTAGCCTAATTGCGAAATAAACTGCCGAATATACTCAATAGCATGATTAAGATTGCCATCGAGGGTAAAACCTGACGATTTTCGCGGTTGTAAACTATGATCACCATCACCAATCCAACACACTTGAGTATGCTCGCCTAACGTCCATGTAGGCACTTGCTGAACATCGCCAAACTTATCTCGCTCACCCTGCACAATTAACATCGGTAGAGCATTATGCACAATAGGATCAAGACGCGGTTCGCCACCTTTGAGGGGAATAAACGGGTAACCTAAACAGACTATGGCTGCCACTTTACTCATGACATCATCAAGTCCGGGCTGTTGTCGTTGATAATCGGTACTGGTCAATGTCGCTGACATCCGCCCGCCCATAGACTTACCCACCAAGATGATTCGCTGACAGTTGATCTGACCAAGGGCGATTTTTTGCTTAATGTCCTGTAGCACTTGTTCATAGTGCGCGAGGAGTTTAGGCGCTCTATCAGACGGACGTCGTTTTCCATCTTGCATATTAGCTTGCATATACAAAAAATTAAATCGATACACTTGATAGCCTTGCGCGATTAACTTATCCGTCATCGTCGCCATATACTCATGATGCATATTGGCACCCGCACCATGAGCAAAAACAATCAAAGTATCACTTTTAGGGCCTTGTAATAGGGAGTCGTGGGCCAACATCCTGGTATTATCCGGTAAGCAGCTCACTTCGAGACTCCTCTGCAAACATATCCACCATCCACTCTCTAAAGGCTGAAATTTTGCCTATTTCAGAATGGTTTTGTTGGCAGACTAAGTAATAGGCATCTTTGCTAACCAATACTTCAGAAAACGGACACACTAAGCGCCCCGCTTTAATGTCTGGCCGAGCAAGTACGCTATAACCTAAAGCAACCCCTTGGCCATGCGCTGCAGCTTGCAACACCAATGAAGAGTGACTAAATATCGGCCCTTGATTGACATTAATATCTGTCACGCCACATTGCCTAAACCATGCCTGCCAATCCTGACGGTTAGAGTCGTGCAGTAAGGTATGAAACTTCAAATCGCTCGGTAGGGTTAGTGGCTTAGGACCATTGAGTAAGAGTGGCGAACATACCGGAATAAGCACTTCATTACGCAATTTGTCTGCACGTAAACCCGGCCAATTTCCTTGGCCATAATAAATAGCGACATCAACATCATCAGTTAACGAACTTGCATCACTGTCTACCGCTTTAATACGCACATCAATATCAGGATTTTTTTCACTAAATTTAGCTAAACGCGGCACTAACCATTGGATAGCAAAACTCGGTGACATACTCACAGTTAACGAACCGACGGCACTACGAGCAAGCAAGCGATTAGTCGCTTCTCCTAGCTCAATAAAAATATCTTTAATGTCCAGAAAATAACTTTGGCCCTCTTCTGTTAACAATAATGATCTATTTTTACGTCTAAACAGCTTTAGCCCTAAAAAATCTTCTAACGCCTTAATTTGATGACTCACAGCAGCTTGAGTGACAAACAACTCTTCTGCAGCGCGGGTAAAGCTCAAATGTCTTGCTGCAGCTTCAAATGCTTTAACTGCATTCAAAGGAGGTAATCGTCTAGACATAGTGATCAATCTCTCGGTTTATAATTAGTTTTTCTAATGATTATGGTTATTTTTTGTCGTTTGTAAAGAACACTGTGTTTGGTTAAATTAGCAGCATTAAAAATACCGTTGGACACTCTCTACGACGTAACTGGGATGGTCCGCCAAATGTGATTTATTAGCCTGGAGGCTCACCCCTATGTTCAACCTAAATACTCTGTTTGCAGTTGCGCTGACATCCATCATCGGATTATCAACAGCCCAAGCAACTGAACTAGAACCTATCGATATGGCCGATTTACATGCTGAACTATCGCAAAGTATTGAAGCCATGCAAATCGATATTAATAACGATGTTAACAGCATTCTTGTTGCTGACAATGAACAACAACAAAAAACTTCACAAGTGGTCCAAGCAAACTAATACGACTATGATTTAGCCTGTTATCCAAATAATAAAAAAACCGCATTCAATGCGGTTTTTTTACGTTTGTTACATGCAAACTTAAAAAGTATGCTGATTCAACTTGCTATGACCTAAATACTCATGCAGATAAAAGCGGCCAACACACGCGCAAACCGCTCCTATGGTTAAGGGCGGTACACTTTAACGTTCGTATAGCCTTGCTCAACAAGGTATAAAGCCTGCAATTTACTCATAACCCCACGGTCACAATACAATAAATACGTTTTAGACTTATCTAAGTCAGCAAATTGTGTCGCTAATTTAAAGAATGGAATCGCTTTAATCATCACATTATCGATCAATAATGGGCTTCGCTCTTCTTCTTCTGGAGCGCGAACATCAATGATAATCTCACCTGATGCCACATTGTTAACCGTTTCGGTCTCGGTAACTTGTTGATTCATTTCAGCCTCTATATCACGAATATCCATCACGACAGCAGATGCAACCACCCGTTCGATTAAGTCTTCGGAGAATTTCATCTCTTCGGCTTCAACCTTAGACAATATCGCTTTAACCGTAGGCTTTTGTGAAATAACCCCACAATACTCAGGAATCGACTTCGCAAAATCTTCAGTGCCAATAATACGGCTCTGATTAATAATATCTTGTTTATCCATTGTGATCAGCGGACGTAAAATCAGTAACTCAGTACTCCGATCAATCACATTTAAGTTAGTCAGTGTTTGGCTAGAAACTTGTCCTAAGCTTTCTCCGGTAACTAAGGCTTGAATACCAAATTTGTCAGCGATTCGAGTAGCTGCTCGCATCATTACACGCTTAAGTACTACGCCCATTTGACCATTATCAATACGCTCAAGAATCTCTTCAACAACAGGCTCAAATGGCACAGAGATAAAACGTACTTTATGCGACTCACCATATTTTTTCCATAAATGATAAGCCACCTGCTTAACACCTATCTCGTGCTGAGCGCCACCTAGATTAAAGAAACAATAATGAGTACGCGCACCTTTCTTAATAAACTGAAAACTTGATACACCAGAATCGAAACCACCCGAAATAAGCGACAACACATCTTCTTGGGTTGCCATTGGGAAACCACCCAGACCTTCTATACGGCGCTCGACCATGTAAAGCTTATCTTGATCGATTTCAAGATTAACGGTCACATCTGGATTTTTAAGTTTTACCCCTAGTGCATCCGTATGCTGATTTAATCCGCCACCCACATATCGCTCAACATCAATTGAATTAAAATCATGCTTACCAGAACGTTTTACGCGAACACAAAATGTTTTACCGGCAATTTCGTCACGGTATATTGGTAATGTTTGCTGGTAAATATGATCAATAGAATCAAAGCTGTATTCACTGACCTGTACGATATGAGCAATACCTGGAATGCAAGATAATCGGTCTGCAAATGCATCACACAATTCCGGTTTATCAATTGGTACCTTGACTACAATACGATCGTATTGACGCAGAACTTTGGCACCTTCATCGACGTTTTTTAGTACATTACGGATATTGGTTTCGAGCATCTTAGTAAAGCGCACTCTTACAGACTTGCTCTTCATCATGATTTCAGGGTACAGCTTTACAATAAACTTCATCAGGGTTCCACAGGTATCACCATCAAATAGCACCACACTCGGTTTTGCTAAGTAAAAAGGACAGTAATGCCTTGATAATAAATTAAAAAACAACACAGACCTATTTGCTAGATGTGTAGATAATCCAGTAAATAGCATAACTTATGCAATAATCTTCCAATTATACCAAATGATGTCTATTAACCAAACATATTCACTTTTTTATCTGTTTTTTGTAAATGAAACGGCTGTTAAAGCACATTTTTGACACAAAAAAGCGCAATCTATTTAACCTTCATAGACTGCGCTAATAATGATGTAAACTGATGAGTTGTTACTATTGCGAGACTACAATTTCATTCGACTCTTTAGGCTTACCTTGCTCGATAGAAATTTCAACGCGACGATTTCTTGCTCTATTCTCATTAGAATCATTAGCCACTAATGGCCGATTAGATGCCTCTCCAACCACTTTCATTCGTGTCTCATCAAAGCCGGGGACTTTTCTTAACTCATGAGCTACGGAAACAGCACGTTGACTTGATAGCTCCCAGTTTGAACTGTACAGCTCATTACTAATGTCGGCACCGTCGGTGTGACCGGATACCGTAATCACGCCGGGAACATCTTTTAATAATTCACCAATCGAGCGCACTATGGGTTTGAACTTAGGTTGTAAAAAGCCAGAACCAGATGCAAACGAGCCTTTTTCACGAATACGGATAATAATTTGCTGACCTAAAGACTCAATTTCAATCGCACCATCAACGATTTCTTCATTAAGCTTTTCAGCCATTTTCTTAACTTGCTCGTTAATATTTTCTTGTGAAGATGCAGCATCTTTTTTAACCGCTTCAGCTTCTTGCTGCGCTGTTGCTGCGGCATTACCGCCACGCTGTTCACCGCTTTGTTTTTGGGTTCCGCCTGCATTGTCATCTTCGCCGGCCTGATATTCTATGGTCGGTTGAGTCATTTCATTAGTCTGTTGATTAATGATCTCAATAGGCGTGGGATCGGGTCGACCAGGGCGAAATTCCAATGCAATAACAGAGGTGCCTTTGGGGATATCTTTTACTTCAACTTTGTTTTGCACCCCAAATGCATACTTCATTGAACCGGCAATTTGCTTAAATTTCATCACGTCCATTTCAGAGAACGCTAATAACAACACAAAGAAGCACATAAGCAATGACATTAAGTCTGCAAAGGTGGCAAGCCACATGGGGGCGCCTGCTGGTGGACAATCACACTTGGCCTTAGCCATGAGTTACTCTCCGTCCGTTGTATCGATTTTTCTTAATTTTTCAGCCAAATAATTCTTCAGGAAGCCTTCGATCACCCGTGGATTTTGTCCATCTTGAATAGCTAATACCGCATCCATAATAAGATTACGATTAAGCAATTCTTCGTTCATACGTAATGATAATTTATCCGCCATTGGGATAGCGATCATGTTGGCGATCACTGCGCCATAAAGTGTCGTTAGCAAAGCGACCGCCATTGATGGCCCAATGGATTTTGGATCATCCATGTTAGATAACATCGCCACCAAGCCGACAAGTGTACCAATCATTCCCATTGCAGGGGCTACATCACCCATGGCTTTAAAAATGCCAATACCGGTTTTATGCCGCTCTTCTGTCAAGGTAATGTCTTTTTCTAGCGCATTACGCACGACATCGCCATCATGGCCATCAACCAACATATCGACAGCTTTCTGCATAAAGCTGTTAGTTATAACCGCCTCTTCTAATGCTAAGAAGCCCCCTTTACGGGCTGCATCAGCCATGGTGACAGCTTGTTCGATTAAATCTTCAGGTTTGTCTAATTTGAACATGAAGGCTTTCATGCCAATCTTTATCGAACCTAAAAATTGTTTTAGGTTAAATTTCATCATCACAACAAATAATGAGCCAGCAACAACAATCAAAATTGACGGTACATCGATAAATAATCCGATACCACCACTAGTCACCATCGCACCAATAATAAATGCAAAAGCACCAATAATACCTATTAGGGTAGCTAAATCCACAACCTCTCCTCAATCGCAGTCATTGCGCTGCCTATTTGTGCCGCTTTATCGTGCTGTGAGCACATACTGTATAACCTGAACAACGGGGCATATTGTTGCTTAACTATATTGCCCATCGTTATGTATTACAGCAACAGTTTCAATACTATTTTATGCTATCAATTTTAAATTATGACTTGTTATCGGACAAACTCGGCTCAAGTTTAGCTTGTTTTTGCACATTCTAAACAAAATTCAATAACAAAGCGTGCTGTTGAGCAAATATCCAGCGACTGTATTTGACCGATACGCTGGGCTGATATACCTTGTCACTCGCGTAATGAAAGGAATATTAATTGTGGCAAAAAAACCAGAAAACCTCAGTTTTGAACAATCATTAACTGAACTTGAAACCATTATTGCTCATTTAGAGCAAGGCGAAGTGTCTCTGGATGACGCGCTTAAACAATTTGAGCGTGGTATTAAGTTAGTCAGACAAAGCCAAGCAAAACTTGAACAAGCACAGCAAAAAGTCTCTATATTACTAAATGAAGATGATGCTGAATTTGTGCCATTCACTGTTGAAAGTGAATAATCGTCACAGAGTGTGTATTAAATAATAGGTCTTGATACGTGTTAGCTGAAGCGATAACAACATACCAAAAGCGCGTTAATGTTACTCTTAACGAGCATTTAACTTTGCTTGATGATGCCGCCCCAGATTTAAAAGCAGCCATGCTGCATGGGGCATTATTAGGCGGTAAACGCATTAGACCATTTTTGGTCTACAGTGTCGGTGATATGCTGGGTGTCAATATCAATGCGCTGGATAAAGCTGCCGCAGCCATTGAATGTATTCATGCATATTCTTTAATACATGATGACTTACCGGCTATGGACAACGACGCACTTCGTCGTGGTCAACCCACGGTACATGTTGCCTTTAATGAAGCCACTGCAATTCTTGCTGGAGACGCACTTCAAACATTAGCGTTTGAAATTATCACAGCCCCGAGCAATGACTTACACCCAAAGCAGCAAATCGCCATGGTGAGAGCACTTGCCAAAGCCTCTGGGTACCAGGGCATGTGTGGTGGACAAGCAATTGATCTTAGTGCTACCGATCACAGTATCAATATAGAAAGATTAACCGAATTACATAATAAAAAAACCGGTGCGTTGATTACTTGTGCCGTAGAGCTCGCGTTGATTGCTGCAGATATACCCGATGAGCACTATCAACTGATGATGAAATACGCTCACACGCTTGGATTAGCTTTTCAAGTTCAGGATGATATTTTAGATATCACCGCAAGCACTGAAGAGCTAGGAAAACCCCAAGGCAGCGATCAGCAATCGAATAAAAGCACTTTTCCGAAACTACTTGGTCTCGATGGTGCCAAAGCCTGTGCAGAACAACTAATACAAGATGCACTATCAGCGCTGACTAAATTACCATACAATAGCCAGTTAATTGCAGACTTCGCCCACTACATTATTGAGCGAAGATTATAATAAAGAGTCAGACAATCTCGCTATGAGCTTCGATATTTCTAAATTCCCAGTACTAGCAAAAGCTAATACACCAGAAGAATTGAGGAAGTTACCTCAAGGTTTACTTCCACAAGTGTCTGATGAACTCAGACAGTTCTTACTTCAGTCTGTTGGTATTTCTAGCGGACATTTCGCTTCTGGCTTAGGCACAGTTGAATTAACTGTGGCACTTCATTACGTCTACAATACCCCATTCGATCGATTAATTTGGGACGTAGGCCATCAAGCTTATCCACACAAAATACTCACTGATCGTCGCGAACAGATGCACACCATTCGCCAAAAAAATGGCTTGCATCCTTTCCCATGGCGTGAAGAAAGCCCATACGATACCTTTAGCGTAGGCCACTCAGGCACTTCTGTGAGTGCAGCATTAGGTATGGCGATCGCTGCTGAAAAAGAAGCTGTGGGTCGTAAAGTGGTTGCCGTCATTGGTGATGGCGCCATGACAGGCGGTATGGTGTTTGAAGCACTTAATCATGCGGGCGACTTGCACAATGACATGCTGGTGGTACTTAATGACAACGAAATGTCGATTTCTGAAAACGTTGGTGCACTGAATAACCACTTAGCACAACTGATGTCAGGACGCTTTTATACCACCATTAGAGAAAACAGTAAAAAGGTCCTTAAAGGGATGCCAGTCATTAAAGAAATGGCTAAGCGTACTGAAGAACACCTTAAAGGCATGGTTGTGCCTGCAACGCTATTTGAAGAGCTAGGGTTTAATTATATTGGCCCTATAGATGGTCACGATGTCGATTCGCTCGTTGAAACCATGCGTAATATGCGTAACCTCAAAGGTCCACAGATACTGCATATCATGACTAAAAAAGGTCGTGGTTATGAACCTGCTGAAAAAGATCCTATCGGCTGGCACGCAGTGCCTAAATTTGATCCAAGCCTGTTTAAGAAACCGACCACTAAACCTGGTTTACCTACGTTTTCACAAGTGTTTGGTAAATGGTTATGCGACATGGCTGCCACAGACGAGAAGTTAGTGGCTATCACTCCTGCTATGCGCGAAGGTTCTGGCATGGTTGAGTTTTCACAACGCTTCCCAAGCCAATATTTTGATGCTGCGATTGCCGAGCAACATGCGGTCACCTTATCCGCAGGATTTGCCTGTGCAGGACTAAAGCCTGTGGTCGCCATATATTCGACCTTCCTGCAGCGCGGATACGATCAACTTATTCACGACGTAGCTTTGCAACGTTTACCAGTATTATTTGCTATTGATCGCGGCGGTATTGTGGGAGCCGATGGCCCTACCCATCAAGGAGCATTCGATTTAAGCTTTATGCGCTGTATTCCGAATATGATCATTATGGCGCCATCAGATGAAAATGAATGTCGCCAAATGCTGTATACCGGGTATTGTTACCAAGATGGTCCAACGGCGGTGCGATATCCACGCGGTTTTGCCACAGGTGCTGAACAAGTAGAAAGTATGATGGCATTGCCTATCGGTAAAGGGGTATTAACCCGCCAAGGTCAAAAAATTGCGATTGTTAACTTTGGTACCACACTTGAAGCAGCGACTGATGCGGCAGAAAAGCTGGATGCCACGGTTGCTGATATGCGCTTTGTTAAACCACTGGATCTAAGCTTGCTTGAACAACTCGCCAACAGCCATGATGTTATTGTGACGGTAGAAGAAAATGCGATTATGGGTGGTGCAGGCTCAGGAGTGATTGAAGCATTACATAAAATGCGGATTGTGAAACCCGTGTTACAAATTGGCTTACCTGATGAGTTTATTGAGCACGGTGCGCCAGATGAGATAATCGCAGATCTGCAACTCGATGCAGCAGGTATTTTAGCCCAAATCCAAGCCTTTATGGCCTAAGGTTTAACGGCGGTTACGTGTGCTATGAGCATGACTCGCTGATGATGCTAATAAAAAAGGACTGAAAATTCAGTCCTTTTTTGTGTCTATTGATTCAGTCTTTCGACCTTGTATCGGCTTAAACGTTAAGCTTCAACATCCACACTTGCACCGCCTTGAGATACCATCACCATAGCAGGTCGCAATAAACGATCGTTCAGTAAGTACCCTTTCTGCATGACCATCATCACAGTGTTAGCTGGAAACTCAGCACTAGGCTGCATACCGATAGCTTGATGATGTTCTGGGTTAAATGCTTGACCCTGAGGATTAACTTGGGTTACGCCAAACTTAGCCACTGACGTTAAAAAGCCTTTCATTGTCAGGTCAACACCTTCATAAATCGCCTTGGTGGCTTCATCTTCAGGATTGGTTCCCTGTAAGGCACGTTCCATATTATCGATGACAGGTAACAGTTCGTTAGCAAACTTCTCTAAGGCAAACTTACGCGCTTGCTCGACATCTTTTGCCGCGCGAGTACGGATGTTCTGTGTTTCTGCTGCTGCGCGCATTTCAACATCTTTACGCTCAGCTAACGCAGCTTCAGATTCAGCCAGTAGTTGCTCTAATTCTTCAATACGAAAATTTGCTTGGGTTAATTCATCCATCAAACTAACTTCATCAGCCGCGACTTCAGAAGTAATTTGATCTTCTACTTGATCTTGCGATGTATTGTTCGATTCGTTGCTCATGTTCGCTCCAGCTCATAAATGCGTTATTTCGTATTCTACGACAATAAATAAAGTGGCCATTTGCTGAAAATTAACAGCAAATCTCACACTTCTAATAAGTTTGAGTATATTATGGGGATCAATTCTTATGTTTCAAGGCCTAAAGGCATAACAAACGCGAATATGACTAAATTGTTCCAGACTATCGGACTCATCGGCAAACCACATCATCAAGGGACTAACCTCACGTTAACCCGATTGCATCATTGGTTGAGCATGCAGGGCTTTAAAGTTATCGTTGAAGGACGGGTATCTTCAGAGCTGGGGCCTGATGTTTGTTCAATGGACCTACTTGAAATGGGTGAGCATTGTGATCTAGCTATCGTCGTTGGCGGTGATGGCAATATGCTGGGTGCCGCGAGGGTATTAGCTCGTTTCAACGTGGCGGTTATTGGGGTAAACCGAGGTAATTTAGGCTTTTTAACCGATTTACCTCCTGATAATTTCGAAGAAGCTTTATCCAAAGTACTTGGCGGCGAATTTGAAACCGAAAACCGTTTTTTACTCGAGGCCGAAGTTCATCGCCACGGAAAAATAACCGCAAGTAATACCGCGGTGAACGAAGCTGTGCTCCATCCGGGCAAAATTGCTCATATGATCCAGTTTGAAGTGTATATTGACGACCAATTTATGTATAGCCAACGCGCAGATGGCATGATTGTCTCGACACCAACAGGTTCTACGGCATATTCATTATCAGCAGGTGGGTCAATTTTAACCCCTAATCTACAAGCTCTGATTTTAGTGCCCATGTTCCCGCACACCTTGTCTTGCCGCCCTATAGTCGTCGATGCATGCAGCACGATTAAATTAGTCGTATCACCTGATAACGGTGAAAACCTTGAGGTCAGTTGTGATGGCCACGTTCATTTAGCGGTATTACCTGGTGATGAAATCTTAATTCGCCGTTCAAATGAACGCCTAAGACTTATTCATCCCAAAGGACATAATTATTTTCACGTATTGCGCAATAAATTAGGCTGGGGCAGTAAACTTTTCTAACAGTTTGATCTAAGTCACAGCCAACCTCCCTTTCCAGTGAGCTTCTTCACATTACCAAATACTAATTAATTATATTGTAAAGCCAATCGAAAACTCGTTTGGTTTACTCTATATGACCTGTTGCATCCTTAAAAAGCGTGATCTCAAACACGCACTTAATAACCTCATACTGACTCGCCTCACAGTTCTGTCGACGATTACACTTTCTCGTGTATTAGATGATCTCGATCAACATCCTTAACACTTAAATAACGTCTATTACGCCCTAGTTAGCCAAATGCTAACAAATAATAACAATTCAATACCCACTTATAGTGATTCGAGGTATGCATGACAATATTACAGATACTAGCAAGCTTAACCCCCATTATTAGCGTAATGGTATTTTTGGTGCTTATGCGCTTACCAGCGTCCAAAGCAATGCCCATATCAATGGTTGCTACAGGCCTTGTAGCAATGTTTATATGGCAAATGGATACACAACTTCTTGCCGCTTCGGTTGTTGAAGGTCTTCTTGCTGCACTAACACCGCTAACCATTATTTTTGGCGCGGTGTTTTTATTAAATACCCTTAAATATTCTGGCGCCATGGACACTATTCGTTCAGGCTTTACTAACATCAGTGCCGATGCACGTGTTCAGGTCATTATTATTTGTTGGTTGTTTGGTTCGTTTATTGAAGGTTCAGCTGGCTTTGGCACACCTGCAGCAATCGGTGCACCGCTGCTAGTGTTACTCGGTATTCCCCCTATTGCAGCTGCAGTAGTCGCCTTGATTGCGGATTCAACATCGGTATCATTTGGCGCAATTGGCTTACCAGTTCTATTTGGGATGGAACAAGGTCTAACTGAAGGCGGCGTTAACATGGCAGCAACGCAAATTGCTGAACATGGCGGCACTTTTGCAGGTTACGCACAGTTTATCGCTAAACATATGATCACCATTGACTTATTTACGGGTACATTAATTCCGTTAGTGATGGTATGTGTGTTAACTGGCTTTTTTGGTCGTAACAAATCAATCAAAGAAGGCTTACAAGTTTGGAAATTCGCCATATTTGCAGGTTTCGCCTTTACGATACCAGCATGGTTAATTAACTATTTTGCAGGCCCTGAATTCCCATCCGTTATTGGTGCTCTTGTGGGCATGGCGTTAGTTATCCCTGTCGCTAGAAAAGGCTGGTTACTGCCGGCAAAACCTTGGTGTGACTTCAGCGAAAACGATCATAAATCAGATGAAGAAATAGCCCTAAACCAAACACCGGTTAAATTTTCACAAATTGCAGCTTGGTCTCCATACATCATTATGGCCGCGTTGTTAGTTTTATCCCGCGTGGTTGTTCCATTTAAAACCTGGTTACTCGGCTTTAATATCAGTTGGACGGGTTTATTAGGTACCGAGCTTAAAGCAGGTTTTGCAACCTTGTATGCGCCTGGTATTTTCTTTGTCGTCGTCTGTTTATTCGGTTTTATGTTATTTAAAATGAAACCTGCCACGATGAAGCAATCAATTACCGTATCGTGCAAATCGATGTTGCCTACCATTATTTCACTCGGTGCATCTGTACCTATGGTGAAGATATTCCTTAACTCAGGTGAAAATGGTGCAGGTCTGGCTTCAATGCCTGTAGCTTTAGCGGACTTATTGGCTAATAGCATGGGCTCAGTATGGGCTTGGGTTTCGCCTATCGTCGGTATTTTTGGTGCCTTTTTGTCTGGTTCTGCAACCTTCTCCAACATGATGTTTTCAGGCCTACAGTATTCTGTTGCCGACAACATTGGTATGAATCACGCCATCGCACTCGCACTTCAAGGTATTGGGGCAAATGCGGGTAACATGATGTGTGTCATGAACGTTGTTGCAGCTGCAACAGTTGTGGGTATGGCTGGCCGTGAATCTGAAATTATTCGTAAAACAATGCCTATCGCAATTGGATATGCCTTAGTCGCAGGTACCATTGCCGTTCTCTGGGGTGGATTTTAATTCACTGTAAAGTGGCTTCTATTCTAACGATAACAATACAGCAGGCACACTATTCCTGCTGTATATTCAAATATTAAGAGAGCATATTATGACGATTAATTATCAAGTAGTGATGGACACGTTAACGTCACAACTGGGAAGCCAGGCCGTATCTAACGATCCAGTGCGTCGTTTTGCTTGGTCTACAGATGCCAGTTATTTTCGGATTGTACCTGAAATTGTGGTACATGCTGATACTCCAGAACAAGTTAAAATAACCCTCAATATTGCCAATGCACATAATGTTCCAGTGACCTTCCGCGCCGCGGGCACCAGTTTGTCTGGCCAGGCTATCGGTGAAGGCATTTTACTTATTTTGGGTCATGATGGTTTTAGAAACATAGACATTAGTGAAGATAAAACATCGATCACTCTAGGTGCAGCAGTCATTGGTTCTGATGCCAACATGGCATTAAAACCCTTCAATAAAAAAATTGGCCCAGATCCAGCAACATTAGCCTCGGCTCAAATTGCGGGTATGGTAGCAAACAACGCATCTGGTATGTGTTGTGGTACGGCTCAAAACAGTTATCAAACAATTAAGTCTGCCAAGTTAATGTTCGCCGATGGAACTGAACTCGATACGGGTTGCCCAGATTCTAAAGCGGCATTTAGTCAATCGCATTCAATGTTACTTGCAGCATTAACCGATTTAGCACAACTCACACAGAATAATCCAACCTTATCAGCCAGAATCCGTAAGAAGTTCTCAATTAAAAATACCACGGGTTATAGCATTAACGCACTGGTGGATTTTAGTGACCCATTCGATTTAATTAATCACTTAATTGTTGGCTCGGAAGGTACACTCGCGTTTGTCAATGAAGTGACTTATCACACAGTTGAAGAAGCGCAATTTAAGGCTTCTGCCATGGCAGTATTTTTTAATATGGAAGACGCCGCCAGAGCGGTTCCCCCTATTAAAGGCGATAGTGTTGCCGCAGCAGAATTGCTTGACTGGGCCTCAATTAAGTCGGTTACCGGAAAAACCGGTATGCCGAAGTGGTTAAGTGATTTACCTGAAGGTTCGGCTATTTTATTGATTGAGTGTCGCGCTAATGATCCACAAACATTAGTGAAATACACTGAAGATGTTATTCAAAAAATTGCCCATATTGACACCGAGCGCCCAACAGAATTTAGTAATGATCCAGTGGTATTTGGCCAGTATTGGGCAATGCGCTCAGGTTTATTCCCTATTATTGGTGGTGCAAGACCAAAAGGTACATCCGTCATTATTGAAGATGTAGCATTCGAATTACAGCATTTAGCCAGTGCAGCGTCAGACTTAACCGCCTTGTTCCATAAGCACGGTTACCCTGAAGGGGTAATTTATGGTCATGCCTTAGCCGGTAACTTCCACTTTATTATCACGCCTACATTTGCCTCACAAGATGACATCAATCGCTTCCAAGGCTTTATGAAAGATGTCGCTGACATGGTCATCAATAAGTACGACGGTTCGATGAAAGCAGAACATGGAACCGGTCGCGCTGTAGCCCCGTTTGTTGAAATGGAATGGGGTACTGACGCTTACACGTTAATGAAGCAAATCAAACAAATATTCGACCCAAGTAAACTGTTAAATCCAGGAGTTATCCTTAACGATGATAGCTTGGTACATGTTAAAAACATCAAACCTTGCCCTATTGTTGATGATTTCGTCGACAAATGTATTGAGTGTGGTTTTTGCGAGAAAACATGTCCGACTTCGGCACTCAACTTCTCTCCACGACAACGAATTGCGGTACTACGTGAAATTGAACGTTTAGAGCAATCTGGTGATAAAAAAGCCGCAGCCGAAATGCGTGCCAGTGCTAAATATGATGTTGTTGATACGTGTGCAGCATGTCAGTTATGTACTATTGCCTGCCCAGTAGATAACAGTATGGGTCAGTTAGTACGTAAACTGCGTACCCCCTACATCACTACCACAGAGCAAAAAGTACTCGACTTCCAAGCTAAACATTTTGGCGCAGTAAACCAAGTGATCAGTACTGGTTTCGATATTTTAGGCATTGTGCACAAAATAACCGGCGATAGCATTACTAACTCCTTGATGAAAGCAGGTCGCTTGATTTCCAAAGAAGTGCCATATTGGAACCCTGACTTCCCTAAAGGCGGTAAAGTTACAAAACCATCGGCTCACAAACCAGGTCAGAAAACAGTTTTATACTTCCCAGCATGCGGTGGCAGAACCTTTGGTCCAACACCAAAAGATCCTGATAACCGCACCTTACCTGAGGTCGTTATCACTTTGCTCGAACGGGCTGGCTACAATGTGATCATCCCAGAAAACACCCGCCATTTATGTTGCGGTCAGATGTGGGAATCAAAAGGTGATTTTAAAAACGCCGATGCTAAGCGTGATGAACTGATTGATGCACTGAGTAAACAGTCTGATAATGGCAAGGTGCCTATTATTGTTGATGCCTTGTCTTGTACCTATCGTACCTTAACCGGTAATCCTAAGGTCAAAATAACCGATTTAGTCGAGTTTATGCACGACGAGATGCTACCTAAGATGACCATAACCAAGAAATCTAATGTCACTTTACACCAAGGGTGTAGTGCCCGTAAGATGAAATTAGAACCTAAACAACAGGCAATTGCTGATGCGTGTGCTAACCACGTCGTGTTACCAGCAGACATTACTTGTTGTGGTTATGCTGGTGAGAAAGGGCTTTATAAGCCTGAAATTAATGCCAGCGCATTGCGTAACATTAAAAAGCTTATTCCTGCTGAAACTAAAGAAGGTTACTACGCCAACAGAATGTGTGAGGTAGGCTTAACCCAACACAGTGGTATTTCATACCGCCATTTAGCGTATTTACTAGAAGAATGTACCCGTTAAATTAACCGGCCATCAGAGTAAATAGCGAAAATAATAAGGGCATTGATATCATATCAATGCCCTTAATTTTTGTTACCATACTTAACGCTAATTTCCGAACTCAAGGTTAATTGGCGTCATGAAACAAACTATCCACCCCAATCAAGTTGTCCTATCAACGCTAATTTAATAAACGCTAATTTAATAAAGTTAGTTCAATAAACACGCCAGTAACTGTTGCTGCAACTTTTCATGTTCAAGTGGTATATCACTAATAATTTCTACCCGTGAGTCTAGAGTATCATCAAGCTCATTTAGCGCTAACGAGCCATCAACCATATTGACCCCTAATACTCCGTCGCTAGTGATCACTATCGCTTTTAACCTCAATACATTATCTATTTTAACCGTGTCAATCCAGGCCATAAAGCGCTCAAACTGAAAACAATGCACCGCGGAGAATATCCACCCACTGCTGTAGCAGCCCTCACCTTGATTGGTTTTGTGGATAAAGCCACTAGCAGAAACCTCAGCGGCATCAATATCACTCAGTGGTGGCTCGCTCGAAAACCAATTGTCTGCAAGCGATTTTCGGCCCAATAAGCGTTGTGCCGTTGTTGGACAATGATACTTTGTCGGAACATTTAAGTGCGCCAAAATCTGCTGGATCAAGTCAATATCAGTGAAGTGATTAGCGACTGTGATAAGTGGCGTGTGTTGTAAGTATAACTTGCTGAGGAATTGCTGCAGTTGCAGATGATCGTTTGCGGTGTAATGCTGTGCTTTGTTAGCAAGTAGCACATCTGCCAGCTGTAATTGCTGTGTAAACGTATCATGGTTTTGATAGCGTGGATCGCCAACTTTGCGGGCATCCACTAGGCAGATACTGGTTTGTAGCTTAATAACATGCTGATAATATTCAGATGTTAACAACTTAGCAATTTCGGCTGGATGACCTAACCCTGTGGGTTCTATGAGTAATCGATCCGGTTTTGTTTGTTGGATAAGCTTATTTATCGCCACTTGTGTTGGCAAGCCAGACACGCAACAAAGACAACCACCGGGTACTTCTTTTATCACCACAGCAGGCTGTTTTTTTGATGATTCAGATGCGTGATTATCACCGACAGTGGCATTTAACAATCCACCATCTATGCCTATTTCGCCAAACTCATTCACCAGCACAGCCCACACTTCATCTTTGGGTTTATGCGCTAATAACTGGCTAATGAGTGTGGTTTTACCCACGCCCAGAAAACCGGTAATGATATTGGTATTAATCGGTTTAGTGATCATTTTTTCGCTTTAGAATATTTACCTTTACGAGTCGGCTTAGCACCAGTTTGCGATGGCTTGCCCCGTTTATACTTAAGTACTTTTTTAGGTTTCTCAATCGCCACATCACGATATCTAGCTGGTAGTGGCGCCCCTTCTTCATATCCGACTGGCACCTGTAACGGTAAAGACTGTCCAATAAGCAGTTCAATTGCGGCAAGTAACTCAAGCTCTTGCGGGCTGACCAGCGAAATCGCTTCACCGCCTAATCCCGCACGGCCAGTGCGCCCTATACGATGAACATAATCTTCACATTCTTCAGGCAATTCAAAGTTAATCACTCTTGGTAACGCTTGAATATCAAGCCCTCGAGCGGCCAAGTCGGTAGCGATTAACACGCGTAATTGACCAGTTTTAAACTCTTCTAGGGCGCGGTTGCGTGCACCTTGACTTTTATCACCGTGAAATACCGATGACTTAATACCGTCTAGGCTTAACTCGCGATATAAATGATCGGCGGTTTCTTTGCGACTGGTAAACACCATCACTTGCTGCCAGTTATGCTTGCCAATCAATTCAGATAACAACTCGGCTTTACGACGGGTGTCGACTTGATACACCTGCTGGACAACATTAGCCGCTGTGGTTTGGGTTTCAACATGAACATATTCAGGATTGTTTAGCATTTTAGCTGCTAGGGTTTTAACTTCTTCAGAAAAAGTAGCAGAAAACATCATGGTTTGATGTTGTCTGGCAATTAAGCGCTTCACTTTTTCAATATCTTTCACAAAGCCAAGATCGAGCATACGGTCTGCTTCATCAATCACTAAATGAGTGACAAAAGATAAATCCAATTCATGTTGACCAATAATGTCAAACAAACGCCCTGGGGTAGCGACCAATATGTCGACACCTTGCTCTAATGCTTTGCGCTGAGGATTTATACTCGCGCCGCCATACACAGCTAAGCTAATCAGGTTAATAAATTGGCTGTATTTAACTAAATTTTGTTCAATCTGAATCGCTAACTCACGGGTCGGTGTCATGATTAATGCACGTAAACGATGTGATGATAGTAAATCCGCATCATCTTGCGTCATTAAATGGCTGAGTAACGGTAAAGCAAAAGCGGCTGTTTTTCCGGTACCGGTTTCGGCACTGGCCAACACATCTCGGCCATCTAGCGCTAGTGGGATCACAGCTTGTTGGACAGGAGTAGCAGTTTGATACCCAGATTGATTCACCGCATCTAATAATAGTGGCGATAACCCTAGCGACGTAAATGACATAACAGACTCAGTAAAAACAAATAAAAATAGGTCGCTATTGTATACTAATCTAAACACCATTAACTATTACATTAATGGTGTTAGCAACCATTTATCACGGTGGATGATGCAGGTGTTGAGTGTGTCGCGATGACATTAACGTGACATGACCTTAGTCAATTTGAGTTGTGTTACTTTATTAACTAAATACTTTTGCTCAAAATCGTGTCGACACAAGGCATGCGAGAAAATATATCCTTGAGCATAATCACAACCAGCAAGCTCCATTAACTGTCGTTGATTTTCAGTTTCAATACCTTCGGCAATCACTTCAATACCAAGCTTATGGGCCATGGCAATAATCGCTTCGCACAAATACTTTTCATTACTTTCTGCAGACAAACTATTGACTAAACCTTTGTCAATTTTAAGGTAATTAATGTTAAATTTCTTTAAATAGGCCAACGATGAATAACCTGAGCCAAAATCATCAAGCGAGATTTGTATACCAGCATCAGCATAAGCTAATAATTTAGCCTCAACATTAGGTTCAATTTCAAGCAATAAGCTTTCAATGATTTCAATGCAGATACTACTGGTCGGTAATGCGAGCGAATGCATGTAGTTGAGCCAGTCTTCAACCTGAGTCGACTCATCTTTAAACTGCACAGAAGACATATTAATACTGATTTGAACGTCTGCATTAAACTGTGCTTTCCATTTCTTTGCTTGCTCACAAGCCTGATAAAAGACCCAATTACCAATATCGACTACCATGCCAGTCTCTTCGGCAATAGAGATAAAGTCTGCCGGCGGAATAACGCCAACGGTAGGATGATGCCAACGAATTAACGCTTCAGCTTTGATCACCTGCTGACAACTTAAATCAACAATGGGTTGGTAATACAGTTCAAATTGCTGTTGAGTAATGGCAACTTTGAGATCCCGGATCAGTAGCATCCGCTTTTGGGCACTATCTTGCATTGCCGAGGTAAAATAATTAAATCGATTACGCCCAAGCTTTTTAGCTGAATACATAGCTTGATCGGCATTCTTTAACAATCCTTCCGTTGTTTTTGCGTCGTCAGGAAATAGAGTGATACCAATACTGGCGCTAATATAAGCCGTTTGCTCACCTAATAAATAAGGTTTTGACAGTTGTTTGAGTATTTGCTGTGCGACGCGATCGACACCATGAGTATCTTCAAGATTGGCCAGTACTATGGTAAATTCATCGCCACCAAGACGAGCAACAACATCAGTTTCTCGAATGCATTGCTTTAGACGAGCCGCCGTTTCAAGCAACAATACATCGCCCATATCATGGCCCAATGTGTCGTTAATCTCTTTAAAATAATCTAAATCTAAAAACATCAATGCAAAATGATTATGCTTACGGTCACTTAATAAAACCTCTTGATTCAAAAATGTTAGTAACATCCTCCGATTAGGTAATCCGGTGAGTGCATCATAATTGGCCTGGCGCCATATCAACTCTTGCGTTTGTTTTTTCTCAGTAACATCAGAAAATAACGCAACAAATCGATCTGCCTGCGACTTCTTGCTCACGATTGAATTAATCGTTAACAAGATAAGGTAACTTTCACCATTTTTACGCCGCATCCACACTTCACCATGCCAATGCCCCTGTTGGCTAAGCTGCTGTGTTAACTGCTGATAAAAGTGTTTAGGCTGCAGATCTGTTTCAAACATACTCAAATGCTGATTTTGTATATCTTCCTGAGTAAATCCTGTGATAAAAGAAAATGCCGGATTTGAATCAATAATAATGCCATTAGCAGTAAACACACTCATGGCTTCACTGGAGTTTTGATACACAGATGAGGCAATACTTAACGAATCTTCAACCTGTTTAATATCAGTAATATCACTATGAGTGCCAAACACTCTTAGAGGTTTACCTTTAGCATCAACATCAACAACGCTGCCGGTTTGTAAAATCCAGCGCCACACACCTTGAGAATCAATTAATTGATATTCCACACGCTGACTAATGCTGCGGCCTGTTATAATTTCATTAATACTGCGCAAAAACTTAAATTTATCTTTTGCATGTATTGCATCTATCCATCGCTCTGGCTGCAAATTAAGCTCGTCCATGGTACAGCCCAAAATCTCAGCACTGTATCGATTAGTGCTAATACGATGACTAACGACATCCCAGTCCCAGACGCCTAATTCACTACTATCGAGTACCAAAGCGAGTTGTTCTTTACTGTGTAATAAAGCTTGCTCCGCTTGCTTTCGTTCGGTGATGTCTAGAAAAGCTGCAATCACCAAAAAAGTATCGTCTTGAATATGACGACGACATGTAATGGTCATATGGGTATAAACAACCGAACCATCTTTGGCGATAAAACGTTTATCAATTTCGTATTCGTTGAGTTGGCCTTTAAGCATTTCCTCATAGAGTAATAAATCTTTATTCAAATCATCTGGATGAGTTAATGCTTGCCAGGTTAGCGATGTTAATTCTTTTTCGCTGTAACCAAACATACGACATAAATAAGGATTAACTCGCAGCCAATATTTATTTTTTGTACTAATGGAAATACCAATATTGCCAATATCAAATTGATTTTTAAATAGAAAATCGTCTTGAAGTTTAACTTGTATATCGTTTTTACTGGATACTATTTGGCTAAGAAAATGACCAATGATCAGCGTCAGTAACGGTAATACCGTCATGATAGGCAGTGACATAAGAGTGAAAATGGCTAACGCTTGTTCGGAAGGTAATAAAAATAACCAATTCAGTAATACCGCATGCACTGCTACACCGAAAAGGTAAAACTCAAGATAGCTAATTTGATCTAATTTATCCATCCGAAATCGGCGCCAAATTAGCCCTATCATAGCGCTGCTAATCAAGATAAATATGCCCACCGCGACCGCTTCACCGCCCAAGAAAAAGCGGTATAGCGCCATAATAATGATGGCGATAGCAGTAGGAATAGTACCAAAGAATAATCCACTTAAACTGATCGCTACTGAGCTTGCATTAAACAATATTGGCTGTTGTTCAACTAGTGGAAACATCATGATAATGATGCCAATAACACCGACAAGTGCACCAATATAAAATGGCCACAGGGCAGGATCCACTTTACGTTGATACAAAGGAGAGAGTGAGCAAACATAAACTAGCGCCAGAAGTAGCGCTGAATTTTCTAAAATTGAGAAAAAAACATTTAGATTCAACATCTATATATTTCCCTTATCTATCCTTAATAAGCACATTAGCATCCAAGCTATCTCGATCTAGTCATGTAAAAACAATCTAAAACCATGGTCCCTTCATGTTTTACCGTGAATCATTCTATATATAAACAAGATAATATTCATCTAAAATTTTCTGCAACTCTTGATATAAACAGTAAGAAAAATCAGATCAATAATTGTTTTTAATCGCCGTTAATCAGATTCAGATCACATAATATTGTTGGTGTTATTGCTACGTTTACCACAGAGAATATTCAATCTTATATAAAGGACAATCAATATGGCGACTAAATTTTTTATTCCAAGCGTCAACATTCTGGGTCAAGGTAGCGTAGATGAAGCCATTAAAGACATCAACGCATTTGGATTTACCAAAGCACTAATTGTTACCGACAAACCACTAGTGAGTATTGGTTTAGTGGCTAAGGTGACTAAAAAGCTCAATGCTAATGGGATTGAAGTGGTTATTTTTGATGGTGTTCAACCCAACCCTACTACAGGTAATGTTGCCGCTGGCCTTGAGCTATTAACAAGTCATAAGTGTGATTTTATTATTTCATTAGGCGGTGGCTCGCCTCATGATTGCGCTAAAGGCATAGCGCTTGTTGCCACTAATGGCGGCAACATTAAAGATTATGAAGGTGTAGATGTCTCAATTAAGGCACAAATGCCATTAGTGGCCATTAATACCACTGCCGGCACGGCAAGCGAAATGACCCGTTTTTGTATTATTACCGATGAAGCAAGGCACATTAAAATGGCCATTGTCGATAAAAATACCACCCCAATACTTTCTGTAAATGATCCAGAACTGATGCTTGAAAAGCCAGCATCACTGACAGCAGCCACAGGTATGGATGCATTAACGCATGCCATTGAAGCCTATGTTTCTATTGCTGCCAATCCGATCACCGATGCATGTGCAATAAAAGCCATTGAGCTTATTCAAGCTAACTTAATCAATGCTGTAAAACACGGCGATGACATCCAAGCTCGTGAAAATATGGCCTATGCCCAATTTCTCGCGGGTATGGCATTTAATAATGCCAGCCTAGGTTATGTCCATGCGATGGCACATCAACTGGGTGGTTTTTATGATTTACCACACGGCGTATGTAACGCATTGCTTCTGCCGCATGTTCAAACATATAACGCTCAAGTCGTACCTGCACGCTTAGCTGACGTAGCCAAAACAATGGGCATCGACATCACAGCAATGTCAGACGATCAAGGCGCTAAAGCAGCAATCGATGCCATTAAGCAACTGTCTACAGCAGTAAACATCCCTGCAAATTTAACTGAATTAGGTGTTAAAGCTGAAGACATTCCTACCCTAGCAGATAATGCCCTTAAGGATGCTTGTGGTTTTACAAATCCAAAACAGGCTACACACGCAGAAATTTGCCAAATTTTCACTAACGCGCTATAAAATTCAATAACAAAACATAAACCAATATAAAGGGATGAGTATGTCAACTTTAGCTAACTTATCTCTGAGGTCGAATTAAGGTTAATTCATTTAGTTAAGCAGCCCCAAGCCCGTATTTATTTACGGGCTTTTTTAGCTGGTGTTTAATGTAAAAAACCAACAATGACAACAGCTTATTTTTAATTTAGTAAAAAGTGATGCTTAGATCTAAGTTCTTGAAATAAGGATTGACCAATACAAAAAATAAGGTCTATGATGAAAACACTTAGATAGCGAATAGGTAGGTAAACAATGACAGCGATTACTCATATATATAATTACACCGTTCGATGCCCGCACTATAAAGAAAACGAACAAACGGCAACATGGCTCAACCATATCGAAGTAAACCAATCTTGTGAAATTGCTCTAGACCGTATCACTAAATGGCACAACCTCTCAGGCACCAAATCATTTGAACTAGACGATTTTGTGGTTCGAAAAGCCGATAATGAAGAAGCCTATTTTGCCATGCAAAGTAGCCGCCTTAAGCATGATGGCCATGCCCTTGTCACATTTAAAATCTATTTAGACAACTGCTGCCAAGATGCTTCTCCAAATCAAATAATGGAGCATTTAATCAATGATTATCAACAGCGTATCGCTAAAGTCGAGTAATACACTAAGTCTATTTACCATCAATATTAAGGAGCTATCATAGCTCCTTATTTTTTGCTGTTTATCTTCAGCTCAATCAACATAAACGCAACCCTACTGTGAGTAATAGAACAACTAAGCCGCATTGGCTCGCATACCGTGTGGAATAGGCAAACCATTTTCATTTACGTTAACAAATACCATTTTATCAATAAAGGCAATCGGTGCATGATTCACTTTATTGCGTATTTTACAACGCACAGTCACTGAACTTTGACCTAAACTCACTAACTCAAAACCAAACTCAATGATGTCACCAGTTTGTGCTGGCGCCATAAAACTAATTTCCGAGATAACTTTAGCGATGTGGAATTGACTGCGCATTTGGCAACTGGCAAAAATAGTCGCTTCCTCGTTGACCCAACTTAACAATTGACCACAGCATAAGCTTTTAGTGCTATTGAGATGGACAGGCATGATGATATGACGTGAGAAATATTTCATAGTGACCTCATTATCTAACTGATTAATTTTGCGTCGTTAGGCGCATACCCTTAAACAATTAGCAATGATTAAGCCAAGTATATTATTATATAAAAATCATATAGATAAAATATAACCTTAATAAATATATGATTAAAATGCCCAAAATAAATGCAACCACGCACCAAAAAAGGTAAAGGCCACGCTGAGTGTGACCTTTACCTGATAATGAACCGCAGATGATTAACGACTAATGATTAACGAATAATTTGCTTTAGCGTGTTCACAAAAACACTAATGTCATTCGCGCTGATGTCTTTATGAGTCACTAGGCGTAACTGCCTGTTAGGGCTAATGATAATACCTTTATTAGCGAGTTTTAGCGCAAGCGCTTTAGGATCAATATGTTCAGCCAATGTAGCAAAGACAATATTGGTCTGCACAGCGCTCACATCAACAGTAAATTCATCCATGTCTGCCAACAATAAAGCTAAAGTACTCGCGTTGTGATGATCATCCGCTAAACGGTCAACCTGCTCAGTTAACGCTAGCTTAGCCGCTGCCGCAATAATACCTGCTTGTCGCATTCCGCCACCGAGCATTTTACGCCAGCGTGTCGCTTTACTGATTAAGCGCTCATCACCCAACAGAATCGAGCCTATCGGTGCACACAAGCCTTTTGATAAACAAATCGATACAGAGTCAAAGTATTGAGTAATATCGGCGATACCAATGCCTTGTGCAACCGCAGCATTGGCCACACGAGCACCATCTAAATGAATTTTAAGACCGCGATTAAACGCCAAGCTTTGTGCTTGGGCTAAATAGTCTTGGCTTAATATCTTACCGCCAATAGTGTTTTCTAAACTCAATAATCGAGTTTGAGCAAAATGAACATCATCAGGCTTAATTGCGGCTTCAATATCTTGCAATAAAATGCTGCCATCGGCTTGATTATTCAGCGGCTGAGGTTGAATACTGCCTAATACTGCCGCTCCTCCACCTTCAAACTTATAGTTATGAGCTTGTTGACCGCAAAGATACTCATCGCCACGTTCACAATGGGACATTAAAGCTAATAAATTAGCTTGGGTACCAGAGCTCACAAACAAGGCACCATCAAAACCAAACATCTCGGCTGCCATGTCTTGTAAACTATTCACGGTCGGATCATCACCATAAACATCGTCACCAACTTCAGCATTCGACATAGCTAAGCGCATTGCTTGTGTCGGTTTAGTCACTGTATCACTTCGAAAATCAATCATACTGCGTCTCTATCCTCATTCACTCAGCCATTACTTAGCGAGTGACGATATTTCTGTTAATGCCGCTAAAGCTGCATCATAGTTTGGGTGCTCGCTGACTTCTGTTACTAGCTCTTGGTACTTTAAAATACCCTGAGGATCAATAATAAAAATAGAACGAGCCAATAAACCATGGTCTTTAATTAACAAACCATATTTATCACCAAAGTCACGCCATACTGAATCTGATAACACTTTAATTTTATCTACATTTTCAGTTTGGCAAAAACGCTTTTGGGCAAATGGTAAGTCTTCACTGATGGTTAGCATGACAACATCAGCATCATATTGAGAAAATTCTTTGTTAAACCGCTTGGTTTGCAACGCACATACGCCAGTGTCTAAGCTTGGTACAGCACTAATCAGTACTGTTTTGCCTTTAAAATCACTTAAGCTTACTGGGTTAAACTTATCATCAACCACTGTAAATGATGGTGCAGTCTTATTTAAGCTCGGCATCTTACCCTCTAAAGCAACCGGGTTACCGCCCATGGTAATCATGGTTTTTTCGCCAGCAAAACTGTGAGCGCTTATAACAGATGAGGATAATAGTGTGATCGCTGCAAAGGTTGAAAATAGCTTCATGGAAAAACTCCTTGTATAAAAAAACCAGCAAATGCTGGTTTTTAAAATATTAAATTGCCTGCAATATTATTTTGCTGGAACTTCTTTGACATGTAAATCCATTTGTGGAAATGGAATTTCAATTTCAGCTGCATCTAGTGCATTCTTGATTTGCTCAAGCAATTCAAAACGTACAGGCCAATAGTCTGATGTTTTAACCCATGGACGAACCACAAAGTTAATTGAACTGTCAGCGAGTTCTGCTAGGCCGATGGTATAAGCTGGATCTTTTAATACCAGTGGATTGTTATCAAGAATATCTGCTAATACTTTCTTGGTTTTAGCGATATCAGCAGTATACGAAACACCGATAATTAAATCGATACGACGCTTTTCTAATGCCGAGTAATTGGTAATCGTGCCGTTCATAATCGAAGAGTTAGGCGCGATGATAACTTTGTTATCACCAGTACGTAAACGGGTAGAGAAAATCGTTATCTCATCAACTACGCCAGCAACACCAGCCGCTTCAATAAAGTCACCAACACGACATGGGCGGAAAAGCACCATTAATACGCCTGATGCAAAGTTTGAAAGAGAACCTTGTAATGCTAAACCAACCGCTAAACCCGCAGCACCGATAACCGCAACGAGTGAAGCTGTTTGCACGCCAACCTGACCAAGTGTAGCGACAATTGTAAATACAAAGACTAACATCCACGCTAAGTTTGCCACAAACGAAACAACTGTTGCATCCACTTTGCGGCTTGTCAGTAATTTGGTTGTTATGCGTTTTGCTACACCGGAAAAATACTTACCGATGACAAAAATAACAATAGCAGCTAGCGCTTTAAGACCATAAGTCATCAAAAACTCAGGTGCCTGCTCCACTAAAGCATCTAAACCTTCTATGTTTTCCATTCCCTTCTCCCTTTAAATAGCAGTATTATTCTGCCGATATAATAAACTCTACACGTCGATTACGCTGCCGCCCTTCTACAGTGGCGTTATCAGCGACCGGATTTTTGTTACTCATTCCAACAATCCCAATCGACGTTGGCTGAAATTGGTATTCATTAACCAGCAAATTTTTAATCGTGGCAGCACGTTTAAGTGACAGCGCCTGGTTGACAGCATCACTACCAATACTATCGGTATGCCCTTCTAAACGGATGACAACCTCAGGGTGTTGCTCAATATATTGTTGCACTCTCACTAAGGTTGGTCGTTGAGTTAACAATACCTTTGATTTATCGAAATCAAAATATACTGGTTGAAGAATAGACCCAAAACAATCAACAGCCACAGAGAGATCTCGCTGTTGACGACATTGTTCAGCGATAAGAGCTGCATTATTAGTAACTGTTGCGCCTAGCTCCGCATCAAAAGCGCTATCATCTTCGGCATCTTCATCGACAATCAACAACTCAGTATCAATACAGCCATTTACCATAACAACACTATTAGCAGGTGTATCATTACATGCATCTTTTTTGTCTGGTACCCCGTCAAAATCAGTATCAACCCAAGCATGGGCTGTGAAGATAAAACACCCCATTAAGATCAATGTCAACGTACGAATGATAGCCATAAATACCCCTTCGACATGACATCGAAATATGTTAATGAGACGTATTTTACCTGTTTATAAGTTAAATTAAAAGACAACACTTTATAATCAATACCTTGCTAGATAGGCTTCACGCTAATGTCACTTAAGCATGATAAGGATATCGGCGCCAGCTTAGAAAACCTTATCAGCCTAGGTGCTATTATCGCGCAAGCTTAAAAACAATCCCTTAACATTCAAGCACGTTAACAGTCTACTTGGACACAATTGATAACAAGCTTAACCTCTCTGTTCCCCGCATTAACATTGACTTTGTCGCCTCTTAAAGGGTATATAAGGTTAGCTTTTTGATGTTTGGTCAGCTTTTAGCATCAAAATGACATTATTTATTATAAAAAATAGACAATAAAGTTGCTCAGTATTGCTTTATCACATTCAAATACCCGCTATTTCAGGTGTTCGTGGAAAAGTCAGTCATAGACAACTCTTGCAAACAATTATTTCTGTGACGATATTTTTCTCACAGGCAATCACAAGCTTAAGGTGGAAGACTTAATGAGTGACGCAAAACCTCAAGGTACATTGTTTGGGCACCCTAAGGGGTTGTTCTTACTTTTTACAACAGAACTATGGGAACGTTTTAGTTATTACGCCATGCGTGCAATTTTAGTACTTTATCTCGTCGATAAAGTGCAAAGCGATCAAGCAGGTGGCGGCTTAGGCTGGACCCAAGCAGACGCACTATCACTATATGGTACTTTTACTGGTTTAGTTTACTTGACACCATTAATTGGTGGCTGGCTAGCTGATAACGTATTAGGTCAACGTAAAGCCATTTATATTGGTGGCTTCTTAATGGCAGCAGGTCAATTTACACTTGCAGCACCGCATAGCTGGATGCCAGGCCTAGAAACCACTGTGTTTTATATTGGTTTAGGAACGCTAATTTTAGGTAACGGTCTATTTAAACCCAATATCTCTACCATGGTAGGTGATTTATATCCTGCTGGTGATCACCGTCGTGACGGTGCATTTACGATATTTTACATGGGGATCAACCTAGGTGCGGCCTTATCAGGCTTTATCGTTGCCTGGGCTTACACTTCATTTGGTCATGACGTTGTTATCGATGGTAAAGACGTGTTCATCAACAACTGGCAAGCAGGTTTCTTCTGCGCTGGTGTTGGTATGATTTTATCCTTAATTATTCAATTTTTCTTTGCTCAAAAATTACTTGGCGATATCGGTACTGAACCGGCTGCAAGAGTAGAACAAAGAAAAAATGAAGCCAAAGGTGAGATCAGAAGTGAGCCACTGACCAAGATTGAACGTGACCGCATTAAAGTGATTATGGTAATGGGTTTATTTACCATTATCTTCTGGGCGGGATTCGAGCAAGCTGGTGGCTTAATGAACTTGTTCACCAACAATTTCACCGACCGTATGATTGGCTCATGGGAAGTGCCTACCACTTATTTCCAATCACTCAATGCTATTTTCATTGTTGTTTTTGCTCCCGTGATTGCCTCAATTTGGATTCGTCTTGGTAAAAGTGAACCCAACTCACCAATTAAGTTTGCTATAGGCTTATTCTTATTGGCGATTGGTTTCCTATTTATGATGGGCGCTGTATTCGAAATGGGTGGCGACGCTTCGGTTAAATCAAGCATGTGGTGGTTAGTTGGAGCTTACTTCTTCCACACCATGGGAGAATTATGTTTATCACCTATTGGTTTATCAATGGTAACCAAACTGGCTCCACTGCGCATCGCTTCGTTAATGATGGGTGCATGGTTCCTATTTATCGCTGCAGCCAATAAAATTGGTGGCCTAGTCGGTTCATTGATTGGTCATGGCGGTGAAGTAGAAGAGCAGCTAGCAAACGCGATGGCTATTTTTGCTGGTATCGGTATTACTGCGGTTATTTCAGGTATTATTTTGTACTTCATGTCAAACAAATTGGTTGACTGGATGCACGGTGCTGAAAGTAAAAATGACACTGAAGAAGAAGTGTTAGAAGAAGAGATTGCAGTCACAGCTGAACACGAAGGTATTCAACGTTAATTCGTGTTGACGTAATTGTTACTCTTAATAATATCCCCTCCAAGTTTTCTTGTGAGGGGATTTTTTATATACCCACATCAAGGGCTGCTAGGATCTAGAGCGGACTTCGTCCTACTAAAATCGCTTCGCTATGCTGTTTGCTTTTATAGCCTCTAGCCGCGAAGCGTCCTAGCAGCGCAGCGCTCTAGGTTTCTAGTGTCTAGATAGCCTCTAACAATGATCAGCGACACGCTAACTGCATAAAGCCACCCGCTTTAATATCTGACTGATACACTAAGCCTGTAAATCGATTATCAAGCAATTGTTGTTTATGCTCATAAAAATGTGTACCAATACAAATCTGTTCATCTCTTAGTAAAGTTCTAACTTGCATACTGGGCTTATCCCACATCGCGCTACCAAGCGGCGCTGATTCGGGCAAAGCTAAGGGTGTGAGTATATTGCCATTGCGTAAATAACACCGCAGGCCCTTACCTGATTGGCCTATTGATAACAAATACTGGCTCAAATCGATACACACATAAATAATATCGGTATGAATATGTAACCCTGACTTAACCATACGTTCATTAAGATACGTCAGCATATTCTTGGGTTCAATTAAGGTATTACTTAGGCCATTTCTAAACAGCTTAAGTTTTTGATTGATAAAACTGCGGAGTAATACACAGCCAAAAGCAGCACTATTATCCTCTGGCGAAAAGTGGGCCATATACATAACTAAATGATGATCGCCAACCATAGTAGAGTCAATAAAATAGGCACTTATATCATTATTTTTAAACAGGCTATAATTGATATCCGCTTTAGGATAATAGATATGTGAAGCCGGAAATAATTGCTGCTGAACACTTTTGGCTGCTTGAGCATTTTGCTCAAGCAGCGATAAATTATCAGTGAGTTCTTGATATGAAAGCTCATTCATTTCTTGTAAATGAAATTGCCCAGACACATTCATAGGCGTCGCAGCTGACATTATCGCTTGAATGATAGCTTGTTCAATAATAAGTAAATCTGCAATCGGCTTAGTCAGATAATCACTGGCACCGATGCGCAATGCATCTACAACATCAGACATCACATCGTTACCAGAAATAACAATAGCAGGTATAGCAGGATTAATATCTTGCATTTGCTTAAGCATAGACAAGCCATCAAGGCCTGGCATGCTTAAATCTGCAATAACAATGTCAAAAATAGAATCAGAAAAAAGGGCTATACCTTCATAGCCATTACAAGCTTGAGTAACCCGAGCACCTTGTCCTTGCAAAAAACTAGCAACGACATGGCGAAATATCGGGTCATCTTCAACAAAGAGGATCTCGACATCAGTTAGCGCCATACAACAACCTCACAGACATTCACTGTCGAGGTGCCTGTATGCCTCGACTATTCTAGCTCATCTAAATACTCATCAAGTAACTCATCGTCTGCTTGACTTGATGGCACATCACCATCAAACACTTTGTAATCCATATGCTGTAAATAGGCATCTTTTACAAAAGCATAAGGATCGAGAGCATTGTCTAATAATCGTTCTTGATCAATGGCCTTAGAACGAGCATCTAAGCCTTTTAAGCCCCATTTTAATACTGATTGCCAAAAAGTTAACTCCGATAAGGGAAAGTATAGACCATCCACCCAATCAGAGGCTAATTCTCTTGTCACAATTGGACCATAAAATGGCGCCATAAAGTAAGGACCATTGGGCGTACCGTAATAACCTAAAACTTCGTTAAAGTCGTCCTGTTTACGGTGCATCCCCATCATGTCGGCTACATCTACCAAGCCCAATAAACCAATGGTGGTGTTAACGGTAAAACGCCCACCAGCATTAGCTGCCCATTTCCACTTTCCTTGCAGAGTATTATTGACTAGGGAGCTGGGCTCTTCTAAGTTATAAACAAAATTATTAACCCCAGTTCTTAGCGGATTAGGCACATAATCTTTATAGCCATGAGCGACTGGACGAATAATATATCTGTCTAAAAACAGATAATTAAAATCCCACATAGTGCGGTTAATCTCCTCAAATGGATCAAGAGGATCATTATATTTAATTTCAACCGCAGGTACTGGTGCAGCGACAACTTGAGGTGCTTCGGCTTGGGCATACATAGGTATGCTAATCACAAGCACCTGAAGTAATATCCATTTATACTTCATATAATTCTCTTTAAAATGACAAAAGGTCCTGCTCAATAAACTGCTAACTCTGTCTTTTTATTAAAGCAATTTTTGTTCCAGTCGATATAATTTAGCAAGCTAGTATTAGGCTAATATTTTACAATATTCAATAACTAGGCCTTGCTTGTACGTGTTTGTTAGCCGCAATTGGTCACCATATGGTCACAAAACCATAATGACTCGCCCAATAAAGGTAACAGAGGGCTAAGGATACTGCGCCTTTTTACAATATCAATCAAAAAATTGTAAATGAAGCTGATATTGTTCACTAACAGATTGATTGATTTCGATAGATAAACATGATTTTTTGATAGGATTTCTATGGCTGCGCCAACAACGCTGACTCCAAAAGCGGTCAATAACGTCACATTTAAACCTGCTGATGCGAGTCAGTCATCGGTGGCTGAACGAAAGCCAACTCAAAGTAGTAATGATGCTGTACCCACAAAAACATCAAATGATAAATCGGTTTCATCTTCGTCGACTTCAGCGCCTTCAAAATCAGATTTATCTTCGGTATTACTGCCTGTAAAAGTGTCGCAACCGCCAACAAGTGCACAACTCGATGTCACCATTGAAAATCAGCAGTATCAACTGAGTAAAACAGCTGAACTGCAAAAATTATTACAACAAACAGCACAAGTGGTCATCGCGAGCGACCAAGCCAAACTTGTGACTCGTGCCGTCGCCAGCGTTAATCAACCACAAGTTCGAGCCGAACTCATCAATAATTCCGTTGCACCAGTAACCCAGGTTCCTGGGTCTACAGTTTCAGCGCCCCCATTACCAGCACAAACGGTCTCCACCCAGCTAATACTTTTGGCGCAAGCCATTCAGCTGGCATTACCGCAAGCCCTTGAAGCACTGGCAAAACAAAATGGCGTATCAACACAACAGTTGGCAACATTGGCGACAAGGCCTCAGGGCTATCCTCTGCCTACGGCAGTAATAGACCAAGGACAACTGACGTTTGCCAGTGGCACAAGCATTACATTAGCGCCAAATTCCGCGTTAAGTTCAGGGCAATATTTAGCCAAAGTCGTGCTACAAAATCAGCAACTACAACTTGCACTAACGCCTGTAATAGCAGAACTCAGCGTTAATTTAACCAAACTGACCGCGCCTCAAATTACCGAGCCACTGCAAACGGCCAACATCATCATAACCAAAAATGAACCAGGGCAAATTCTTAGCCAGTTTCTAAAAAAACTCGAATCGACTCCGTTACCGACTAATATCACTGCGGCGAAAACAGATTCTAGTCAACCCAATGCCGCTCCTACAAAAACTGAAGGTAGTCAGCTCAATATCACTCCGGCAAAAACAGATGCTAGTCAACCCAATGTCGCTCCTGCAAAAACTGACGCTAATCAACTAAACATCAATGCCAGTTCTAGCAACCTTAGCCTAAAAACAGCTCAAGATAGCAATACAGTAAAAACGACGGCAGCGCTCACACAGCAACCATTGTCGTCACAGACAAACCAACAAGCTCAGCTAAGCAATACAACTGAACAAAGTATACTTAAAGCAAACTCTACGACGGTTAGTGCCAATCACGAGGCCACCAATAAGTTAACCAGCGACCCAGCTCCTATAGAAGTGCTGAATAAAGCCTTATCAAAAGCAGGGGCAATGCCGATAAAGCAGCAGCTAACACAACAAGTGGCTAATAATCTCGCCAGTGAACTGTTTAAACATTTACCCCAAATCAGTCCACACCCATTAAGTGCATTAAGCGACCCTGCCTTACTGAGCAGCGAGCTATACAGTTTAGCAGCACTTAACCTAGCGAACCCTCAGATAAGTCACTCAGGCGCTTCACAGCCCTCGGCGCTGTTTTCAGGCAGTGCAATTACCACCCTATTCCAGCTATTACTCGGGGTCAAAACCAAATCCACCGGTGCTGCGATCAGCGACAAACTTCAAGCCCATCTTGCACAATTACAACAACGAACCTTAAGTAAACTCAGCGCCAATTCAGGTTTATTAGCAGCGCTGGATAAATTAGGCGGTGCAGACTCTTTAGCACAATTAGCCAGCAGTATTGCGCTATATCAACACGCAAGTACTGATCCTAATCAAGCCATGACATGGTACTTTGCTTTGCCCTATTCTATTAATCAACGTGATGAGCAATTTGAGGGCAAATTCGAACAAGAAAATGATCAAGATAAAGACAAAAAAGCAGGCTGGAAGTTACAACTCAAATTTAACTTAGCACAAGGTTCATTATTAATTTGTGCTAATAAACAAGGCGATGTGCTGGATATTCAATTCAAAGGCAACAACCAAATGCTGCTCACAAAAGTAGAGCGCTTTAACCAAGCACTATCAGATAAAATCACTCAAATAGGCTTTACCCCAGGTAAGCTGACGACACAGCTAGCGCCAATTCCGGCGACCTTATTGCCAGGCGATCACTATTTAGTTAAAACAAGGGCATAACAGAGGGCACAATGACACAAGAACCGAAAAAAATACAACAGGCCGTTGCACTCAGTTTTGATGGTAAAAGCGCGCCCAAAATTACCGCTACGGGTAAGGATTTAGTTGCCGAAGAGATAATTTTGATTGCTAAAGAAGCAGGGATCCATATCCACCAGGACCCACATTTGAGTGAATTCTTACAACTTCTGGAACTAGGCGACGAAGTGCCTAAAGAACTGTACCTATTAATTGCAGAGTTAATCGCATTTGTTTATATGCTAGATGGAAAATTTCCTGAGCAATGGAATAATCTACATCAAAAAATTGTCGCTCAAGTGTAAAGTATTTTCTCGCTACTAAGCCGCAATACTGCTCAGTACTAAGCCACACGCTGTAACCTCTAACAGCTTATATTTAACCGCTTAGTATCTAAAAAGTCCTACTCATTCAGAGTCGCTTGTATTTGGCTACCTAATACTCTGTTTCTGCCACGGTCCTTGGCTATATACAATTGTTTATCAGCTTCTTCAATCAGGGTTGTACTCGACATATCATACTCAGGCACGACACTTGAAACGCCAGCACTAATGGTCACAAAAGCAGATATAGATGAGTTTATATGGGGGATTTTCAAAGACACAATACTGTCGACAATTTGCTGAGCCACATAAGTCCCGCCAATTAAATCGGTATTAGGTAAAATACAGATAAACTCTTCACCACCAAAACGTGCCACGAGATCATAAGGACGATTTACTGTGTCGTGTATCTTCTGCGCCACTAAACGTAAACACACATCTCCCTCGGTATGACCATAGGTATCATTAAAGTGCTTAAAGAAATCGATATCCAATAAAATAACGGTTAATGGCTGTTTTTCACGCGCACATTGCGACCAGCTTACCGGTAAAACTTGCTCAAACTGACGTCGATTGGCCACCCCCGTTAATCCATCGATTAACGCTATAGTGCGCAATAAATCGGTGTTTAATTTCAATCTAATCTGATTTTTAATTCGTGCTTTGGTAATAACGGGGTTAATGGGTTTATGAATAAAATCAACCGCCCCTAACTGAAAGCCCCTAACTTCTTTATCTTCATCAAAATGACCAGAGACAAAAATAACCGCCACCTCTTGTGTGTCGGGATCATTTTTTAAATGCGCACACACATCGAAGCCATTTAATATTGGCATTTCAATATCTAACAACACAAGGTCCGGGTTGACTTTTTTACACATCTCAATGGCTTGATTACCATCACGAGCCATATAAATGTCGTAATCATCTTGTAAGAGTTGATGCAATATCTTGATATTGACAACCTGATCATCAACTAACAGTATTTTACCTCTAACTGGCTCTGCGCCAGAAATATACTTATCTATGAACAAGTATCACTCCTTCAATATCGATTTTAATGTATCGACTGCATCCAAAAACTCAAGTTGACTGACTTGAGTTTTCAACCTTAACCACTGTTCATTAGGCACACCACTGCTAAGCAGCTGCTCAAGATAGTCTATGGCATCTAGATTTTGCTCTACTAACAACGCCATCAAACGATCTATCTTATCCAAATTTACGATTGCTGTGGGGAAAAAGCCCACTTTATCAACAATAGCAACGGTTGATTCTGCGCTTTCATCAGGAAAATACGAATCCAGCATACGAATACTATCGTCTATATGATCTTGCATTTCTGTTAAACAAGTCTCTGAATCAATGACTACTTTTTTATTTAAGTCGCTATTTGAATCAGCGGTCGCATTGTTTATATTTTTTTCTAGCGTGGCAGCAAAAGCAGCCAGTCGCTTAGCGCCCATATTACTCGCAGTTCCTTTGATTGTATGGGCAATACGACAAATAATCTCGCTATCTTGCTGTGCAAACGCTTGAGTCAGTAACAATAATTGTTGTTTCATTTCGGTGGCAAAATGATGTTTAACATCAATAAAAAATGCCAGTTCACCACCAAAACGACGTAAAATAGACTCAGGGTTTTCTATAATCAAATCATCATCGCTATCGTTAACCACGTCAAGCAAGCTCGCATCAAGATTATTTGCAGTTAAACGATATTGAGTAACATCGGCTTTATTTATCAACTTAAGCATACAAGGTATTAAAAGCGTCATGTCAATTGGCTTACCAATATGATCGTCCATACCTGCAGCCAGGCACAATGTTTTATCTGCCGCAGATGCGTTAGCCGTCATGGCTAAAATCGATAACTCATTAAACCGACCATCTGCACGAATAAGGCGCGTGGCTTCAAGTCCATCCATAACAGGCATCTGCATGTCCATAATCACAATATCAAATTGATTATTTGACTGAGTCACCCACTCTACTCCCTCTGTACCGTTTTTGGCCAATGTAACTTCAGCACCTTGAAGTCGCAATAACTCATCAATCACTTGACGGTTAAGTGCATTATCTTCAACCACTAAGACCTTAATGCCGTTTAAGGCCAAACTGCTAATCTTTCTCGTTTGAGGCGCGTTATCTTCGCCATTCATCGCTTGGTAAACAGCCTCAAGCATTAAATTGGCGGTGACAGGTTTTGTCAGCATACTGACAAAAGGCTGTTGGCTATAATGCTTAGTTTGTTCCATCACCTCTGCACCATAGGCGGTTAACATAATAATGGCTGGCGCAGTTGCTGGGGAAAACATAGCTTGAATATGATTAGCAGTTTCGATGCCATTACCGTCTGGCATATACCAATCCATAATAATCACATCGTAATTGTTATTGGCAGAGATACTTTCTCCAATAAGCTTAATCGCCTCATGGCTATTATGTGCTTCATTAACATCAGCACCGTGGGCGGCTAAGTTTTTTGCTACAAGCTTACGGCTCATCTTACTGTCATCAACAACCAGAATATGCTTATCCTGTAAATCGATAAAAATATCATTATTATCCAATTCAATGATATTAAAGCTCAAATCAAACCAGAAACGACTGCCCTCACCAAGACGGCTGGTTAATGCTAATTCTCCGCCCATTAAATCAACTAAACGTTTAGTAATCGCTAATCCTAATCCTGTGCCGCCAAATCGTCTTGACGTTGATGACTCTGCTTGTACAAAACCTTGGAAAATCTTAGTTTCTTGCTCTTTACTAATACCAATACCGGTATCTGTAACAGAGATGGTTAAGTTAACTTGCTTTTCATCAATAGTATTGCAACGCACACCGACGATGACATAGCCTTCAGCCGTAAATTTAATCGCATTACCCGCCAGATTTAACAGCACTTGGCGCAAACGAAGCTCATCGCCCTCAATAAGATAGGGAATACTTGGGTCTAAATCAAAAATCACTTCAACATTTTGGTTATGCACGTTGGTGGCTAGCATTACTGCTAATTCACGCATTAATGTTTCAAGTTCAAATGAGTGCAAATCAAGTTCTAACTTACCGGCATCAATTTTTGAAAAATCTAAAATATCATTTAACAATCCCAATAAAGATTTGGCAGCAATCTCAGCCTTACTAACATAATCAGCCTGTTGACGAGTCATTTCAGAATGCTGAATAAGCTGAAGCATACCTAACACAGCATTCATTGGGGTACGTATTTCATGACTCATATTAGCTAAGAAGGCAGATTTAGCCGCATTAGCCGCATCTGCGGACTGTTTGGCTAAACGTAACGTTTGCTCTAATTCGCGTTGCTCGGTAATGTCACGATTAATCCCAACAATGCGCACTGCCGCGCCTGATTTGTCGAAACTAATTTGTCCTCCTGCCTGAATATAGCGTACCTGATCCGAGCTGGTAATAATTCTAAACAAGGGGGCATAAGGGATGTTGAAAGTAATCGAATCTTGTAGGGCCTTTTCAGCCATTTCAATGTCATCAGGATGAAGTCTGTTACGCCAATGCTGATAATTTACTCCTTGGCCTCTGATGTCTAATGAATAATCATAAATACTAAACATACGATCATTCCACTGTAGCTCGTTGGTTTTTATGTCAAAGTTCCAGATCCCTAACTCTGCCACTTCAGCCGCTTTGGATAACTGATAGCTAGCAGATAACAACTCTTCTTGTTGCTTCAGCATAGTATCAATATTAACTGCAACGCCTAAGTAACCAATGATCTCCCCACGATTATCACGCATAGCCGATACCGACAATGAGACTTGGCATTCAGAGCCATCTTTACGAATATAGGTCCAGGTACGCGTTTCAGGCCCTTTGACTCTTGGCTTGTAAGTAAACACATCAAAAGCACTGATGTCTTCACCAAACTCTTCCGTTAATTCGACACTGCGCTGGCTAACTTCAGCTGCAAGATGCAGCATTGCAGGGCTTTGCTTACCAACAACCTCTTCAGCCTGATATCCTAACAATAATTCTGCACCACGATTAAACATGCTAATCATACCGTCATTATCCGTTGAAATAATGGCAATTTCTGATGCAGCAGCAAGCACATTTGTGAGTAAAGAACTAAGAGTATCTTTTTCTAATTGAGTGTTTTTACGTTCAGTAATATCAATTCTCAACGCCAAACAGCGCTCAAGCTCACCCTTATCATCCATTATTGGCGCAATAACAGTATCAAACCATTTAGCGTTACCTTGGCTATCATGATTACAAACTTCATCATGCCAAGTCTGACCTGCATGAATGGTTTGCCACATTTTTTTCCAAAATGCATCGTCATGTTGATTCGATTTTACAATTGAATGTTTGTGACCAATCATCTGCTCTCGAGTCAAACCAGATATCGAACAAAAATAATCATTTACCGCTAAAATAGTGCCATTTTTATCGGTTTCAGAATAAAGTAACTGCTGATTAATGTTATCAAGTAGGGTCTTATTTTCTGACAGAGCTTGTTGTAACGCGTGGGTTCGCTCAGTTACTTTTCGTTCAAGGCTGGCATTAACACTTAAAATTTGCTTTTCAGCATGCTGTTGTATCGTGATGTCTCTAATGGTCTGACTGACACCAATAATTTTGCCGAACTCATTGTAAATAGCCAAAGAGGTCATCGATGTAGACAATAGCTGATTATCTTTGCGTTTGTGTTGACCAGTAAAATTTAACAATGATTTGCCGTTCAATACCTGATTAAATTTTTCAATTTCAGCGGCATAATCATCACTAGGAACAATAAATGAGGTTTTTTTAAGGCCTACGACTTCCTGCTTTTCATAACCAAAAATGGTTACCGCGCCCTCATTCCAACTGGTGATAACCCCATCACAATCTAAACTAATAATCGCATCTAGCGAATGCTCTAAAATGTTAGCCCGTCTTTCATTGTCTTCCAAAATAAGGCGTTTACGTCCTAACGCAAAGCTGTAAAAGCCAATCAGGCCCCCCAACAATAAACTGACAATTACACCGTAAGTAAAAACAATATTAGGCGAAGTTAAATGTAACCCACTGACAAATTCAGGGTAAGCCACTAAAGATATTTGCCATTTACGGCCAAATATCTCACGATCGACGACAACAGAAAAAGACGATAACGGGCTCGCATCATCAATATGGGTCTCATAAAACATGACATTTTTTTGATTATCAGTCACATCATTAATCAATATCTTGGTCGTTTTGCGCGATAAATTGATTTGGTCAAACACTTCATTGGCCACTAATGGCGCATAACTCCAACCATAAGCATTTTGCTCCCTCAACTCGGCAGTTGCTGGTATAAAACCTGTGCGGTAGATAGGCATCAAAATAAGAAAGGCTTGTAACGGATGGCCTGTAGCTTGTACTAAGGTTATCGGCCCAGTTAAGCGTACTTCACCGGTTAAATACGCTTGTTGGGCGGCATTCTTGCGGTTTGGCTCAGAGGCAATATCTAAACCGATCGCCGCAAGGTTGCGCTCAACGGGTTCGATATAGTCAATCAAATAACGTTCATCATTATGAGGGGTTAACTGACGAACACTGTAATCGGGCCAGTCATCAAGTTTCGCTTTGACGACAAAAGAAGCCTCATCAGCTGCGGGCACACGTCGGATATAACCAAAGCCTCGCGCCCCTGGGAATTCAGTTTCAATATCACGGGTTAAGCTGTATTTTCTAAAGATTTTACGAGAAATTCGGTCTTCGCCTGAAGTCGCAACAGCGCCTCGAGCACCTCGCAAACCATATTGATACAATACAATACGATCAATAATCGTATTAGCAACTTGCTCTGACAACTCATCAAGTGCTTTAGTAATGATAGTACTATTTTGATTCTTAACGCTAACAGCAGTCACAAAACTAATGGTTAACCCGAAAGCAAATATTCCAATACCCAATTTAAGCGCATTTTTATAACTAGATAGTCTGACCATTTTATTATTAGTTAAGAGTCACAGAGCTTAACTTTGGACGATAAAAGAGTTTTTTACAACTAGACATTGAAATATATCGTGTTTTGAAATTTGATGACTAATCTAGACCTCTATGCGAATAGTGCGCTGCGCTTCTAGGGCGGACTACGTCCTGCTAGGGACAGCTGCGCTGTTAAGACGTTATAGAACCGAGTCAGCTAGAATCTAGTCATCTAGGATTTTGCTTTTATAGCATCTAGCAGCGAAGCGCTCTCGTCATCTAGGTTCCAATTCAAAGTTATCAAGCTTTAACGCCCAACTGTCGTGTCAGTTAACGCATCAAATTGAATGATATAGTAGCGACCATCACTTTTGTCTTGCTGGTTATTCACCGCTGGAGACTGATGTAATTTATTCACAGTGACTAACAACTTACCATCGGCCGTAGTTGAAAAGCCATCAGACCAACTGAACTTATCATCATCTTGATGCAAGATATGATATTGACGCTCGGTGTCGATATACCCCACGGCATTATTGCCTATGTCGGTGACATAAATATTGCCGCCATTATCAATGGTGATCCCGTCGCTAATAGGTTTATTGGCATAGAACTCAACTTTACTGCGCAACATATTAGGCGACAATTTGGCATCAAGCAGATATTGAGTGTGTACCCGATATAACTTTTCACCACTTAAGGCACCAAAGTAAACCCACTCATTAGCTGGATCTATGGTTATTGCATCAACTCCAATGCGGATCGGTTCACCGCCAATAGACAAGGTGTTGCCATTAATCACAGTATCAACATCTTCTGGGCGGGTATAAATACTGCCATCGAGCACTCGTTTTGCTGAGCCAGTCGTTAAGTTAACCACGATTATTCCTGCATTACTGCCACCAGCGGGATCTGTGATGTATACCGCTTCATGCTTTCTATCTACCGCGAGATCATTTAAAAATGAGTTTTCAGGCAATACAGGAGCCTTTAAAGTAATCATTTTGTATAAGCTGTTTTGTTGAATATCCCAACCAATAAGTCGGCCAACCCCTTCAGCAGACGCCGTTTCGAGCATCCATAAAATCCCCTGTTCATCAACGACTACACCCAAAACAGGATTAAGATGCTGATTAAACTCAGTATCAGGATAATTGACTATCGAACCGTCTTTGTTAAGCTCCACTATTCTCGAATCTACACCGTAAAAGTGATGATTACTCATAAACACCCGGCCATTAGCTGATACTGCAACATTGCCGGGTGGATGTTGCTTATCTAACTCACGAAAAACTGAAAATTCGCCTGCGCGAGTAGTGAATGTAATAACACTAAGTAGTGCCAACAATGACACAACAAAGACTTGCCTTAACATAATTAGGATTCCTTAAAGGGCAGATTGATACCGTCATCATGTAACGGACTTAAGCTAGCCAAGATAATCTGCATAAACTCTTTTCTGAACAGGCATTCAAGATAGACATTTTCCACTGAAGACACAAGCAGTTTTTGAACAATCATTCAAGTAGTGATATTATCAACCAAGAAATGGTTGAGGAACGATGTCATGGCTAAGAAAAATTTTGCAAGAGAAGACGTATTAGACAAGGTGATTACCTTGTTTTGGCAAAATGGCTATGCCGCAACAAGTATTCAGCAAATAACCAAAGCCACTGGATTAAAGCCCGGCAGTTTATATTATGAATTTGAGAGTAAAGAAGGTTTATTCCAAGCTGCGCTAGCGCGTTATGCCACCTTTTCCGTTGAAGCGATACACTTATCGATGGCCAATGCCAGCAGCGTAAACAATGCAATTAAGCAGATGTTAAATACTCTAATTGAACAATCAAAGTCATGTGATTATTGCGGCTGCTTTTTGATAAAAACCCAGCTAGAGCTGGCATCACAAGGGAATCAACTTTATCAATTTGCCAGCGCCCAACTGACTAAAATTGAACATATTTACCTTGATTACCTCAGTGAATATTATCCCCAGATACAAGCAAAAGCCTACGCAGCCCAGTTAATGACGGTAATATTTGGCATTCGTATTTATGGTTACCAAGCCGAATCTGCCACAACTCAAATCAACACTATTAACGCCCTGCTGCCCTGGTTAGCAACGCTATCCGAAGACGATAACAGCTAATAATAAGCAGTGAAAATGACCCGCGAATAAACTCAAAAGCAACCACGCTTAAGTGCTGAGTGGTTGCGCGTTGAGATTGTGTAGGTAATCAACCTAATTCGTCATAGCTTACTGTCACTTTTAAGCATCAACAGAAGCATGATTGGCAAGATATATGGATGCGATAGCGTCGGGTAACATTGGCTTGTACAGATAAAACCCCTGAGCTAAATCGCATTTATAGGTCTTAATGTAATCCAGCATAAACTGGCCCTCTACCCCTTCTGCGATAACTTTTAAACCAAGATTATGACCAATATCGATAATGGTCTTGGCAATGGCTGCCGATGAACTGCTGCTCTCAACGTATTGTAAAAAAGCTTTATCAATTTTCAGATAATGCAACGGTAAAAACTGTAGGTAACTAAATGATGAATAACCTTTACCGAAATCATCAAGCGCGAAAGTAATGCCATACTGATTAAGCCTAAGCATAATGTCTTTGACATTGAATTTATCTTCCATAAAAATCGATTCCGTTAATTCAATAATCAGATATTTACCTTCTAATTGATGATGATTTAAGCAATCAATGAGGTGTGCAATGAGTGCTTCATTTTGAAACTCAATACAGCTTAAATTAATGGAAATAGCTAACTCAGTGATACCTGCATCTCGCCAGGTTGCTAACTGTAAACAGGCTTTAGAAATCACCACACAACCAATATCAATAATTAACCCAGTTTGCTCTGCGATTGTAATAAACACATCGGGTGGTACAACAGTGCCATCTTGCTGCGTCCAGCGGCATAGTGCCTCAACGCTGACAATCTTCATTGTGCGTAAATCAACTTTAGGTTGATACACTAAATGCAGGGCATTATCTTCAATGGCCTTACGCAGCTCTTGCTCAATAGCAAGTTGGGTTAAAGCTTCTTTCTCAAGCGCCTGACTGTAAAAATGGAAGCTATTTTTACCTAATGACTTTGACTCATACATGGCTAAATCCGCCTTGCGGATCAGTGCATTAGCATTGTCATCATCATTAGGAAACAGTGATATGCCGATACTCGATGTCACAACGAACTGACGCGAACCGATAGTAAAAGGCTGTTTAATCAGTGCTAACAAGTCTTGGCAGACCTGTTTTATGGTCATTTCTGACTCGATTTGTTCTAATACAATAATAAACTCATCACCGCCTTGGCGGGATAAAGTATCAAATTCACGCAAGCGTGTTTGCAGTCGTCTTACCACTTCTTTCAACAATAAATCACCAGCGTCATGACCTTCTGTATCATTAATCTTTTTAAAGTCATCTAAATCTAAAAATAATACCGCAAGCTTTTTATGTTCTCTTTTACTGGTGGCAATCGAATGACTAATTCTGTCCAATAACAATGCACGATTTGGTAACCCGGTAAGCGAATCATGAAAAGCATGATATTCAATTGTCGCCTCATACTGCTTTTGCGTTGTCACATCGCGAAAGCACCACACTCGACCATAAATTTGATCGTCTTGAATTTGTGGGAGAGACCTAAAGTCAAAGAAGCGTTTATCGAGCAACTCAATGGTGCCACTTAAGTATTGAAATGGGTCTCGGTTGAGATTATCAATAATCGACAACATATGATTTTTATCTTTGAAAATGCCAAGAAGATCCTCCCAATGTGACTCTAATGTAAAACCGAGTTCGTCAATAAAATCCTGCCCCATAGTATTAAATGACATCAGCTCGCCATTTAATCCATAGACAAATAAAATTTCACCGGTGGAATTAACAGTAGCATTTAATAAGCCAATAGAATGTTCAAGCTTGTCTTGAACCTGTTTCATCATGGCTAGCTGGTCTTTCAAGGTTTGGTTACGATCGTTTAACTCATTGGAAATAAGATATAAAGAACGCTCTAACATTTTTACGCTTTGATCATGTTGCGTATAAGCATCGGATATTGAATTCAAAAGAGCATCATTTTCTGAAATAAATAACTCGTCTCTTGGGTTACGCTTAAGCTGGCGTAATAGCAGTTTATGCATGGTTAATATCACTATTTCTCAGAAAGTAACGTCACAGCCATGGTCTGATTATGTAAACCACACCGACCAATAGATTGAATAGGCGATATTTCACCATACGAGTAAAAGCCTGAAATAGCGCATTTTGCTGGTAAGCCTTCTTTAATAATTTCTAATTCCTCTTCAACATGCTGCCCTAAAACCAATCTGCGACCGACACAACTGATTAATATGGCTAATTCTGGCGGCGTTCCTTTAAAACACGCTCCAGCTTGATCTGCCGCAAGTTGAGCACCATCGAGTAAGTCCTCATAATTAGAATGCATTAACTGGCAGGTTGCACCTTCGGGCATGTTACCAGCGAACAACATACTTTTTTGTAATTCATCAATTGATAATATGGTCCGAACTACATGTTCTTGCTCACCGTGTTGTTGTAACGCCAACGGGTATAACAAAGCAGATGCAGGTAAATCACTGGCAAACTCACCTAAAAATTCTTTATACAAATCTAATGCTGGTCGACCATCAAGTTCATAAAGTACATTATTTGTCGATTTAGTGATCAGGCGCTTAGGCCCAAATGGACGCCACCCACCTAAACTGCCACAACCAACAGATAACCGTTCACCATACAGTCCAACCAGCACAATCAGGCCACTTTCTATGCGTTTATTGTGCCATACCGTGGTTTGGCTAAAACGCTCACCATCGCCAGCTAAGCCACCCGTTGCTATGACGCCTTGAGGCAAGTATTGCTGTAAACCATCAACCAGTTCAGAACCATTCACTAAATGGCCATCAGAAATAACTAAAACATGTTTGAGTCCTTCAAGAGGTAATTGGCTTACCAACTGCTTTGCCAATTCAGCGCAATGCGCAAATTGATTTATCGAATGGCTGACGACGTGCACTTGGGTGTGCTCAAAATCAATCGCAGTAACACATATACTGTTGTCGTACAGACAATCATCTTGGATTTCACCACTAGTGCTGCAGCCGACTATCTGTGCATTTGGGAAAGCGCTTGATAGCTCATCATTGAGCTTATTGTCTAACATGAGCTCAGGCGAACCAAAGGCCAACACCAGATTGATGTCAGCATGTTGCGGCAAGGGAGTAACCCAGTGACTATCTTGATATACCGTTTGAAAAGTGTGCATTTAGTTGTCCCTCACTAAAAGGTTATCTCATATGTTGTAATTGAAATATTACCGCAAGCAATAATGATAAAGAATGGCTGAAGAGAATATTCAATGAGCATGTATTAGAGGAAACCTAGTTAATTATCATGTTTTTATCCGTATGACCACACAATATAAATACACCTTAATTAACAATTAAGGTACACTTTAATTACAAGGTGTCTTAAGATAAATAACCCGTTAGCGCAATCCAAATGCATACCCATTGATCATAACCTTGTATTGTTTCAGCATCCCCAAAATGGTTTGCGACTGAACTGATAATTCAATGAGATTAAGGATTAACAATTGCTTGCATCCATCAATGATCAAAGTAAAAGTAACGGTAACCTACTGCATGCTAGGGTGATTAAGTTATTTTCATTGGTAGGAGCCTCTATCACAGGCGGTATGTGCTTACTTAGCTTATTGGGTAACAACAACACCTTAACCCTCATCCTCCTTGTTGCCTGTACCACCTATCTAATCGCCTTGTTTTCGTTAAAAAAATTCAATATTAAAGTCAGTGCGATTATCATCATTTACTCACTGTATTTATTAATGTTCTACTTAGTCTTTAGTGGCGGAGTCGCACAAACGGGTCCTTTATGGATTTTTATTGTGGCACCCGTTTCAGTTTATGTTTTAGGCTTTCGTTTAGGCTTAATTAACCTGGCTATATTTCTCTGCATCGTCTGCATCATCATGTTTTTACCGCAGCATCTTGTTGCACATGAAGCTTATACCCCAGAATTTAAACTTCGCCTGATACTGTCATTTTTAACCATGACATTTTTATCTGCATTATACGAATATTCAAGCATGCAGTTTTACCGCAATGTGCTCGAATTAAGCGCCAAATACCAACAATTAGCCATGAGCGACCCGCTGACAAAACTCGCTAACAGACGCAATGCATCTGCGGTATTACAGCAAGAAAAAGCACGTATTGATCGTAATCATGAACCGCTCTCAGTATTGCTGTGCGATCTCGACCATTTTAAAAGCGTCAACGACAAATATGGCCATAACGCAGGTGATATGGTGCTAATGGAATTAGCCAAAGTATTTACGGACAATGTCAGGCAACAGGACTGCATTGCTCGTTGGGGCGGTGAAGAGTTTCTGGTGATATTGCCACAAACATCGGCAGAGCAAGCAGGTATCATCGCTGAAAAAATTCGCCTCAGTGTGCAAAACCACACCATCCACTTTCTCAAACATCAAATCCAGGTCACCATCAGTATCGGCATATCTCAGCTCACTGAAGATGAAACTATCGATGAACTGATCAACAATGCTGATAAGTGCCTCTATCAAGCGAAAACGCTAGGAAGAAATAGAGTCCATCCGTAACATGATAGCAATATAGCATCTAGGGTGTGACTGGTATCAATCTGAATAGCTTACTCGCGCAGTGAATTACCCGCGACTTCCCTTCACTCTGATCACGAGGCGTTTCTCGACAAATTAGATAAAAATAGCCCCGCAATGCGAGGCTATTTTACACTTACTTTTACTGCTGCTCTTTTGTCTCCGGGTAAAGACTATTCCACCACTCAGGCTCATCTTTTAACTTTAAGTCAAACCAGGCCATAGTAGTATTCCACCAGTCAAAACGTGCTTGGCGCGTATTGATGTGATGGTCTTGGCCATTAAACTCAACTAATTCAACTTCTTTGCCTAATAGTTTAAGTGCAGTGTACATATAATGGCTTTCACCCACTGGCACGTTAGTATCGGCATTGCCATGGATCAGCAATAGCGGCGTGGTGATCTTGTCGGCATGATATAACGGACTGTGCTCAACGTAGAGCTCAGGGTTATTCCACGGAAAACTACCACGGCTGGCGACACCAGAATAGCCATAACCCCACCAGCCATGTCCCCAATAAGATGATAAATTACTGATCCCAGCATGCGACATTGACGCGGCAAAAATATCCGTTTTGGTGGCTAAATACAGAGTCATAAAGCCACCGTACGATGCGCCCATATTCCCCACGCGTTTAGGGTCGACATAGCTATGCGCCTTTAAAAACGCTTTAGTGCCTTCAATAATGTCATCTGCGCTGTATTTGCCCCATGCATTCACATGACGGCCGCTGAATGCTTGACCATAACCGATGGCCCCATTAGGTTGCAGCACATACACCACATACCCTTCGGCCGCCCATAAATTAAATGGCCAACGCCCAGTAAAGTGGCGACCGACCGGAGAAGTCCCGCCATAGTAATACACTAATGCAGGATATTTTTTACTGGCATCAAAGTCTGCGGGTAAATACACTCGACCATCAATATTGTGACCATGCTGATTAGTGAAATCAAAATCTTCAATCTCGCCCAAACGGGTATTGGCATAGTTTAGCTGTTGACTATCAAACAACATCTGTTTGCGACTTGAGTTCAAGGTCATTTTATAGGCTTTTTGTGGCACGGTAGCAGACGTGCCTGCAACAACTATGGTTGGGCTTGATTGCTCAATGGCGACACTAAAGCTGTCGACCATATCCACGCCGCTATCTATTTTAGTAAAACGGCGGTTACTTTTATCAAATAGATACAGTGGTGCGCGATCGCCTTCGGTTACCGTCAATATCAGATCATCATTTTCAAGCTTAGTCATACTGCCAATCGCAGGATCAAAGTCTTTACTTAACGCACTGACATTACCGTTAGCATCACGCCAATATAATTGCCCATCATAATCATTCACTTCAATGCTGGGGTCTTGTATTCCTGTGCCGTCCATAAAACGCGGCCCAGCAGTGATATACATACCATCATCGGCATATATCGCACCGTTAAAGCTTCGGTATTCACCTATCACAGTTTCTGTTAAGTCATTTAAGCTCAACTCTATCAGTTGGGTTAATGAATGCGCAGGCTCAGAATAATCAACCGGAGATCGCGTCAGTAGCACAGTATTCTTATCAAGATTACTGTCAACTAAGTCTGTGCTGGTTGAGTTATCGGTTAACTGACGAATAAAACCGGAAGCCACATCTAATTGATATATTTGGCTATTATCACGCCAATAACTCCAGCGGTCTTCTAATGCACGAAAGCGTTTTGAGGTCGCTTTCTCATCGGCCTTAAACGGTTTTTGCCAACTAAATAACAGGCTGTCAGCGTACCACTGCAAACCCGACACATTATCAACATCAGTGGCGGCAACATTAATGGTTAAATCTGCCACATTGAGTAATTGAATTTGTTTATTGGCCACAAAGGCTAACTGTTTACTGTCGTTCGACCACACTGCGCTGCTTGGGCGATTATCTTGCCAGCGATACATCACACTGTTGTCCGATAATTTACGTAACTCGGTCACTTGAATAGCCGAGTCACCCTGGCTAGCTTGATATTCAATGGTCGATTGCAGTAGATACTTACCATTTGGGGATAAGGTTAAGCCACTGATAACTTTTGAGTCGAACAATTGCTGCGCAGACACCCGCTGTGATTTCTGGGCCGAAAAGTCGAGGGTATCAACCTCACTTTTGCCCTGCCAATCAAGGCTAAATGGCACATCTTGCATTTGGCCATCAGCCAACACCAGCAGCTGATAGTCAGCATTAGCCAGCTCAAGTTCGACTTTATCAGCAGATTTAAGCAACTGCCCATTCAAATACACTTGCGGATTTTCAAGCCCTTTGACGGTTAACGTACCTTGGGTAAATCGCTGAGTCGATAACGGCAACTTATAGGCTAACCAACCTTCTCCTTCAATCTTTGCAGAGGCTGCTTGCCAAGTGAGTTGTTGATTAAATACTTGAACCGTTTTTGCCTGGGTTTGTCCAGACTTAGCAACTAAGTTAGCGACTAGGTTAGCTCGCAGCGCATCTGCACGAGCACTTTTTGATAATGGCGTTGCCGACGGTTGATTAACTGGGCCTAAGCGTTGAATGTATTTGGCATCTATATCTGCCCCGTGAGCCATGCCAGATAGAGCAATGGCTAAACTGGTTAATACCAGAGTAAAAGCTTTCATGAAGAGTCCTTGTTATCGTTTCCATTGTTAATTGTTAGTATTTTTATTTGCCACAGTGTGACAAAAATGGCTAATAAATGCATCTAGTTTTGTCACCCGCTATCTAGCTTCTAAGCAGACAAAAGACCTAACATCTAAACAGTCAGTAGCCCTAGCGTCTAAGGCCAGCATTACTGCTATTTAGAAAGTGGACTGAGCTTGTCGTCGCCTAAGGTACTCGCTTCATAGATAACCAGCAGCTAGCAAAACAACGGGTCGGCTGCTAAGTTAACAATGACTCACTTAGCATTAAAGGACTAACATGCAGATCATTCACCACGGAGCGGTAAACGGCGTAACAGGATCATGTCACCAACTGGATGTGAATCACCACAGCAAGCATATCAGCAGCTATCTTATCGATTGTGGTTTATTTCAAGGGGCAGAAACCGCCGGGCAAAGTTCAGCAGAACAGCTACAAATCACTTTTGATATCAACAATATCAAAGCGCTGATTATTACTCATTGCCATATCGACCACGTCGGGCGTATTCCTTACTTACTCGCAGCAGGATTTAACCAACCGATTTATGCCACAACAGCAACTGCGGCATTATTACCTTTGGTCATAGAAGATGCTTTAAAAGTCGGCGTCACTCGCGATACCACACTTATACAAGCTTGTATTAATAGACTCAACAAACTGCTTGTTGCAGTAGATTACGGTCAGTGGATAGCATTACCAATAAACCATGAGATATCATCACCTTCAAGATCGACGTCAACAACCGCAGTTACCAATACATTAGAAAACCCACCAAGGTACACCAAAGCCAAACTTAAATTTAAACCCGCAGGACATATACTCGGCTCAGCTTATGTGGAAATAGACTTAAGTGGCCCCAAGGCCAGCTCGACATCTAACGCTAAAACCAGTGCAAAGACAAGCCATAGAGTGGTGTTTTCCGGTGACTTAGGCGCTAGCTATGCACCATTACTTGCTAGCCCCAAAAGCCCATACAGAGCAGATACCTTGGTGATTGAATCGACCTATGGAGATAAAAATCATCAAGGCCGTAAAGATCGTAGCAAGCAGCTTAAAAACATTATTGAAAAAGCCGTAAAAGATAATGGCGTTGTGCTCATTCCCGCCTTCAGCATCGGCAGAACTCAAGAGTTACTCTACGAATTTGAACACATCATTTATCGCAATAAAAACAACTCGACATGGCAAGACATCGACATTATCGTCGACTCACCTATGGCGGCTAACTTTACCCAAAAGTATCGTCAATTCAAAATGCTATGGGATAACGAAGCCAAACGAAAACTAGCTCAAGGACGCCATCCACTCGACTTTAATCAGCTAACGACTATCGACAGCCATCAAGACCATCTCGCGGTGATCAATTATTTAGATTCAGTCAATAAACCCACCATTATCATCGCGGCATCAGGCATGTGCACAGGAGGACGGATCAGCAACTACCTCGCCCGCTTTTTATCAAAACCAACCACAGATGTTCTGTTTGTCGGCTATCAAGCTAAAGGCACCACAGGCCGAGACATACAAACCTACGGCCCACAAGGCGGATACGTTTATATCAACGAACTAAAAATTGATATTAAAGCCACTATTCACACCATCAGTGGTTACTCCGCCCACGCCGACCAACACAACCTCATCAATTTCGTCAAACGCATGCATCACAAACCCAGCCACATCAGAATCGTCCACGGCGACGAAGAAGCCAAACAGGCACTAGCACAGGAATATAGAAAACTCATACCCACGGCAGATATTGTTATCGGTAAGGAATAATAAAGCCTAGAGCGCTGCTAGATGCGACAAAATCTTAGCAACAGCCTAGAGCGCTGCGCTGCTAGTACGCTACGCGGCTAGATTCTATAAAAGCAAATCGCACAGCGAAGCTGTCCCTAGCAGGACGAAGTCCGTTCTAGAAGCGAAGCGCACTATCCGCATAGCGACCTAGAATCTTAGCAGCGAAGCGACACGAAAATAATGGAGAAAATATGAGGTTTGAAAAGGTTGATAATTGGCGCTTCGAAGATCAGATAACTCGTTCAGGCTTATCTGCTCGATGAAAATATTATCGGTAAAAGTACATAAGCAAGGGTTGAACGATGCTATGCATTAGAGAGGTAAACCAGATGGATAGTGGCTATAGCGAAGAAGATATTAAAAAGCAGAGTAACAAAGCCAATATACAGTTGATATAAATAGCCAGAGGTTAGTTTGTAACATTAGTGACTGAGTGAATAATCATGCTAATGGCTCAGTTAACAGCTCTTTTAAACATGGTAAACCAATAAAGGCTGCTAAATGTTATAAACACTGTGCGTGCTTGAGCAATATACTTTGATGAGCATCTTTATTTGATAATAAAGGTGGCTTATCTAACGGCCATTTAATGCCAATAGCGGGATCATTCCAGGCAATACTCACTTCAGATTCAGGGCAATAGTAATCAGTACATTTATAAATAAATTCAGCCTGGTCGCTTGTGACATAAAAACCATGCGCAAAGCCTTCAGGGATCCACAATTGACGTTTATTGGCGGCAGACAAATAAACACCGCTCCATTGACCAAAGGTAGGTGAGCCTTTACGAATATCGACGCTCACATCAAACACTTCACCGCTCACGACACGTACCAGTTTTGCTTGAGTGTGTTTTGTTTGATAATGTAAACCGCGTAATATTCCCTTGTTTGACTTTGAATGGTTATCCTGGACAAAAATGGTAGGCTTGCCTGTCACGAGTTGTTCAAACTGTTGCTGACTCCAAGTCTCCATAAAAAAACCACGATCATCACCAAACACTGTTGGCTCTATTATCTTCACATCTGGAATTTTTGTAGGAATGACTTTCATCGTGAATACTCTTCAATTCTGACTAACGCTGCTTGCCAATCACTTTGAACGATACCAAACTCTTGCTTAATTTTATGACAATTTAACCGTGAGTTTGCCGGGCGCTTTGCGGGGGTTGGATAATCTGGAGTTGTTATCGGGTTAACTTGAATTGATTGCTTCAACACACCTTGCGCTAACGCCAGTTCGAATATCTTTTCAGCAAAAGCATGCCAGCTTACATAAGGAAAACCTGAATAATGATATAGCCCATAAGCTTGATTACCATCAGCCAGCTGTTTCGAGATTGTCACTATCGCTTTAGCAATATCACCGGCATAGGTTGGGCCACCAAACTGATCAGCTACAACATCTAAGGTATCTGTGGTTTTAGTAAGGCGCAGCATGGTGTTGACAAAATTATGGCCTTGCTCAGAAAATGCCCACCCGGTCCTTAATATAATATGCCGCGAATACGCTCGTTCAACGGCTTGTTCACCAGCGAGTTTACTTCGGCCATACTCACTTTGAGGTTCGGTGTTATCAGACTCAACATACGCGGCAAGACTATCGCCAGCAAAAACATAATCGGTCGAAATATGAATAATAGTGGCATTGATATTATTCGCGGCAACGGCAAGGTTATAGGGGCCATCACGATTAATAGCATAAGCCAACTCGCGCTCTTGTTCGGCTTTATCAACCGCAGTATAGGCAGCAGCATTGATAATGATATTCGGAATGAACTCAGCAACAACCTTATTGACATTAATAGAGTCTGTAATATCAAGCTGATCACGATCTAATGCCAACAAGGTGATATCAGGCATAGTGCTAAGTTGCTCAACTAAGCACCTAGCAATTTGGCCATTTTTACCTGTGACCAATATTCTCATGCTTAAGCCTCGTTAATTAAACGATCTAAATATTGACCATAATGATTATTCATTATCGGTACCGCTATTTCAGTAAGTTGCTCTGAGCTTAACCAACCATTACGCCAAGCTATTTCTTCTAAACAAGCAATTTTTAGCCCTTGCACATTCTCAATGGTCTGCACAAAAGAAGAGGCCTCGTGTAAACTTTCATGGGTGCCAGTATCTAACCAAGCAAAGCCACGGCCAAGTAACTCAACATTCAAATTACCTTGATTTAAATACATTTCGTTTAGCGTCGTTATTTCTAACTCTCCACGGAGTGATGGCTTAACTTGCTTTGCCATATCAACAACCTTGTTATCATAGAAATATAAGCCTGTAACAGCATAATTTGATTTAGGCTTGGTAGGTTTTTCCTCAATCGATATGGCTTTCATATTTTCATCAAATTCAACTACACCAAATCTTTCTGGATCTTTGACTTGATAGCCAAAAATAGTTGCTCCGTGTGTTTTATTAGCTGCACTCTTAAGTGTTTTACTAAAGGATTGACCATAGAAAATATTATCACCCAAGACTAAACAAACACTGTCTTTACCGATAAATGCTTCACCGATCAAAAATGCTTGAGCGAGTCCATCTGGTGAAGGTTGCACTGCATATGTTAGTTTGATACCAAAATCAGCACCATCACCGAGTAAACGTTTGAAATTTTCGCTGTCTTCTGGCGTGGTAATTATCAATATGTCGCTTATTCCTGCAAGCATTAATGTTGACAAGGGATAATAGATCATGGGTTTATCGTAAACAGGCAATAACTGTTTTGATACACTTCGCGTAAGTGGGTATAAACGACTCCCAGAACCGCCCGCTAAAATAATTCCTTTCATAAATGTCCTGTTCTCGGTTCTCGGTTCTCGGTTCTCGGTTCTCGGTTCTCGGTTCTAGCAAAAAAGTTAAAAAATACATCAAGCATCTATGCATAAACGTTCGTGTTGGTATGAACCATCCTGTACATGTTGGCACCAAGCTGGGTTTATTAAATACCACTCAATGGTTTTACGTAAGCCTGTCTCAAATGTTTCTTGTGGTTGCCAGTTGAGTTCATTGCTCATTTTACTTGCATCAATGGCATAACGACGGTCATGACCAGGACGGTCTGTCACATAAGTGATTTGCTCAGCGTATAAAGTGCCTTTAGGCACTAGGATGTCTAAAATACTGCAAATAGCCTTTACCACTTCAATATTTCGTTTTTCATTGTGACCACCTATATTATAGGTTTCACCTACTTTTCCTGCAGTGAGTACTTTGTAGAGTGCCCGAGCATGGTCTTCGACAAACAACCAATCACGAATTTGATCACCTTTACCATAAATGGGCAATAATTTACCGTCTAACGCATTCATAATAACTAATGGGATCAACTTCTCTGGAAACTGGTATGGACCATAGTTGTTAGAGCAGTTAGTCACAACGGTTGGTAATCCGTACGTACGTAACCACGATCTAACTAGGTGATCACTTGATGCTTTAGATGCTGAATAAGGGCTACTTGGCGCATAAGCAGTGCCTTCCGTAAATAAAGGTAACTCTTGATTTATCGCTAGGCCTTCTTGCTCATCCGGGTGAGGTAAATCGCCGTATACTTCATCTGTAGAGATATGATGAAAGCGAAATGCTTTCTTGGCATCGACTGATAAGGAATTCCAATATTCTCTCGTCGCTTCAAGAAGTGTATATGTACCCACAATGTTGGTTTGAATAAAGTCTGTTGGTCCGGTAATTGACCGATCAACGTGAGACTCTGCCGCTAAGTGCATCACTGCATCAGGTTTGTGTTGTGTAAACACTCTATCTAATTCTGCACGGTCACAAATATCGACTTGTTCGAACACATATCGATCACTTGACGCTATATTCGCTAACGATTCAAGATTACCAGCATAGGTCAATTTATCAACATTAATGACGCTATCTTGAGTGTTATTGATGATATGGCGTACTAATGCTGAGCCAATAAAACCTGCACCACCGGTGACTAAAATATTCATTTTTATACTTGTGTTTCCAAAGTATCTGAAATTGTCTAAAAGTAGGTTCTACTTAGATTTAATCATCAATAACAGCGACTATTACTTTCAATCTAATGACGCATCTTAAATAATTTCACTCAACTTTTAGGCAGCTTTATCTTCACTGTATCGAGTAAGTATTAAATTTACTGCTTTGATAAACCTCAACATAGCAGTTAGATAAATTTAGGTTCGCCACGTTTAGACTGTGGCGAACAAGCTAGTCTTCAGGTCATTACCTAAACGTTATGCCCGAACTGCTTTTGCTATATGTTCAGCTTGGGCTTGCGACATTTCAATATCGGTTGATTCAACCATTACGCGGATAAGAGGCTCGGTACCCGACTTTCTCAGTAGCACACGGCCGTTATCAGCGAGTACGGCTTCGGCTTCTATCAAAGCTTGCTTTACGGCTGCTGACGCTAAGATTTCATCAGCATTGTTAGCGGTTAAGCGGACATTAAGCAGTACTTGCGGTAACTTTTTCATACCCGATACTATCTCAGCTAATGACTGGCCAGATTGTAATACCGCTTGTAATACTAATAATGACGCCACAACAGCATCACCAGTAGAGGCATGGTCAAGGTGCAAAATATGACCAGAACCTTCGCCACCAATGCGCCAGCCAGTGGCTGTTAATTGCTCAACCACATAACGGTCGCCCACTTTGGCACGCTTAAATGGAATATCCATTTCTTTTAACGCGATCTCGAGACCAAGGTTTGACATTAATGTGCCAACAATACCGCCACTTAATGTGCCTTGCTGCTTGGCTGTTTTAGCCAGAATATATAAAATTTGGTCACCATCCACTACGTGGCCATTATGGTCAACAAACATCACTCGGTCAGCATCACCGTCCATCGCAATACCTAAGTCAGCTTCGTGCACCATGACTGCAGTTTGCAAGCTGTCTAAATGTGTCGCGCCGCAATGGTCGTTAATATTGGTGCCATTAGGTTTGTCATTAATACTAATGACTTCAGCACCTAACTCACGGTATACATTGGGTGCAATATGATAAGCAGCGCCATTGGCACTATCGACGACAATTTTAAGGCCAGCTAAAGTTAAGTCTTTAGCAAAAACACCTTTGCAAAACTCAATATAACGACCAGCAGCATCAGTAATACGGCGTACTTTACCTAACAATTCAGATGAAACACATTCCATCGCATTATGATTAAGGGCTTGATCTAACAATGCTTCAATTTCAAGCTCTTGCTCGTCATTAAGCTTAGTGCCAGAATTTGAGAAAAACTTAATGCCATTATCATAAAAAGGATTATGGGATGCACTGATCACTACCCCGGCATCTGCTCGAAAGGTTGACGCTAAATATGCCACTGCAGGCGTAGGCATAGGGCCAATTAAAGCTACATTCACACCAGCAGCAGACAAACCAGCCTCAATAGCAGACTCCAACATATAACCACTGCTACGAGTATCTTTACCAATCAATACTTCCTGGGTGCCGGTGGATGCTAATACTTTACCGGCAGCCCAACCTAACTTCATAGCAAAATCAGGCGTAATAGGAAATGTCCCCACCTTTCCACGGACACCATCGGTGCCAAAATACTTACGAGACATAAAAACTCCAATATAAAAAATTTAAGTACCTAGTCTTGCTAGGTTCTAGGAATTCGCAGGCTCGCCAGAGAGCGGAGAGCGTCCTGCTAGGATCGCTTCGCTTCTAGGGACAGCTTCGCTGCTAACATTGAGTCACAGTACGACTAGTCTGTTGATTGTATAGCATCTAACAACCGCAGGTGCCCTATTCCTAACATCTAGCAGTGTAGCGTCCTAGCAGGCGCTCTAGGCTTTTAGCCAATTCCAAAAAGCAAAAAACCAACTAAACGATAGTTGGTTTAAAAGCACATGATAATTAAGTGTTACTGTTCAAGCAGAATCTTTTCAACGCTTTTTTTGAAATCTGCACCCAATTTAGCATCGCGCAGTCCATACTCAACAAAAGCGTTCATGTATCCCAGTTTATCGCCACAATCATGCGATTTACCAGTCATGTTAAAGGCTTCAACGGTATCTTGTTCAATCAGCATATCAATCGCGTCAGTTAGCTGAATCTCGTCTCCTGCACCAGCAGGTGTTTTAGCCAGTAATCGCCAGATCTTTTCTGATAATACATAACGGCCAACAACAGCTAGATTAGACGGGGCTTCACCAACAGCAGGTTTTTCAACCATCCTCTTGATTTTAGCAGAATCACCAGGAGTTATCTCAACACCATTACAATCGGCTATGCCGTATTTATTGACGTCAGATTCAGGTACAGGAGCCACCATAATTTGGCTAGCAAATGTAGCTTTGTAACGCGCTATCATTGCGGCTAGGTTTTCAGTTTTTTGATTAGCAGTATATTCATCTAACACAACATCAGGAAGCACAACCGCAAATGGGTTATTACCGATACAAGGGTAAGCACATAATACCGCATGACCTAAGCCTTTGGCTTCGCCTTGACGCACATGCATAATGGTCACATCTTTAGGACAAATCGCTTGGACCTCTTCAAGAAGCTGACGTTTTACGCGTTTTTCTAAAGTTGATTCAAGCTCATAGGATTTATCAAAGTGGTTTTCAATCGCATTTTTACTGGCATGAGTGACGAGCACAATTTCTTTAACACCGGCAGCCACACACTCATTGACGATATATTGAATTAATGGTTTATCAACTAAAGGCAACATCTCTTTCGGAATGGCTTTGGTTGCCGGTAACATTCGCGTACCTAAACCCGCTACAGGAATAACAACTTTCATAATAATACTCACCTATTTAATTTGATAAAAGTTTTTAAACCAACAAACAAACTCAGCAACTCCCTCTTTAACCCCTACTTTTGGTTTATAACCAGTTGCAGTAAATAAATTTTCAACTTCAGCGTAGGTTTGATATACATCACCGGGTTGCATTTCCCTAAAGTTTTTCTTTGCTTCAATACCTAATTCATCTTCAATAGCTTCTACAAAACCCATCAAATTGATTGGTGAACCATGCCCTATATTATATATAGCATAGGGAGCTGAACTCGTAGCCGGGGAACCTCTCTCAACTGTCCACGAATTATCTCTACTTGGAATGACATCAGCAATTCGTATTACCCCCTCAACAATATCAACTACATGAGTAAAATCACGCCACATATCACCATTATTATTGATATCTATGGTTTCACTATTTAAAATCTTTTTAGTGAAAATATAAGGAGCCATATCGGGGCGGCCCCAACTGCCATAAACGGTAAAAAAACGAAGTCCAGTGGTTGGAATATTATAAAGGTGAGAATAACTATGGGCCATTAACTCGTTAGACTTTTTCGTAGCAGCATAAAGTGAAACTGGATGATCAACACTATCTTCTGTGGAAAATGGCGTCTTAGCATTTAAACCGTATACTGAACTAGAGGAAGCATATACGAGGTGCTTTACATTGGTGTTACGGCATCCTTCTAATATGTTTAAATGACCTACTAAATTAGAATCTACATAAGCATGTGGATTTTCAATAGAATAACGAACACCAGCTTGAGCCGCTAAATGAATGACGCGGTCGAATTGCTCAATTTCAAATAGAGAACTAACTGCATCGCGGTCAGATATATCCATAACTTTTAATTGAAAATTGTCATGTTCTATACGCTTTAATCGAGCATGCTTTAAATTAACATCATAGTAATCATTTAAGTTATCTATACCAACAACCTGGTGTCCTAAATAAGTTAATTTTTCTGCGACAGCACTGCCGATAAAACCAGCAGCACCAGTAACTAAGTATTTCATAAAAATCTCAATATATTAATAAAAGCAATTAACTCTTAATCAGAACCAAATATATCACGAGTGTAGACTTTATCTACTACATCACGGATTTCATTAACCATACGGTTAGATACAATCACATCACAGCTTGCTTTAAACTCAGTTAGATCTTTAATTACTCTAGAGTGAAAAAACTCATCTTCATCAAATACAGGCTCATAGACAACGACTTCAACGCCTTTTGCCTTAATTCGTTTCATAATTCCTTGAATACTAGAGGCTCTAAAGTTATCAGAACCAGTCTTCATAATTAAACGGTATATACCAACACGCTTAGGATTACGTTTTAAAATTGAATCAGCTATAAAGTCTTTTCGAGTAGAGTTAGCGTCAACAATTGCTCCTATAATACTGTTCGGCACATCAGCATAGTTAGCACGTAATTGCTTAGTATCTTTTGGTAAACAATACCCTCCATAGCCAAAAGAAGGGTTATTATAGTGGTTACCAATACGAGGGTCTAAACTCACACCTTCGATAATTTGCTTTGCATCTAAACCATGAGACTCGGCATATGTATCAAGCTCGTTAAAATACGCCACGCGCATAGCAAGGTAAGTATTTGAGAATAATTTAACCGCTTCAGCTTCGGTTGAATCAGTAAACAACACATCAATATCTTTTTTAATTGCACCTTGCACTAATAAATCAGCAAAAATTTTAGCTCGATGAGAACGTTCACCGACAATAATACGCGACGGATACAAGTTGTCGTGTAGTGCCTTACCTTCACGTAAAAACTCAGGCGAAAAGATGATATTGTCGGTATTAAACTTCTCACGTACACTTTTGGTGTAGCCAACGGGTACAGTAGACTTAATCACCATCACCGCATTCGGGTTAATGGTTATGACATCTTTAATGACCGCCTCTACAGAGTCTGTATTAAAATAATTAGTTTGTGCGTCATAATCGGTTGGCGTCGCAATAATAACAAAATCAGCATTTATATAAGCAATTACTATGTCCAGCGTAGCAGTAAAATTCAAAGATTTTTTTGTTAAAAAATCGGATATTTCAGTATCTATTATTGGAGATTGGTTACTATTCAACAACTCTATTTTTTCACTTACAATATCAATTGCAACAACTTCATGATGTTGAGCAAGAAGCATTGAATTTGATAAACCTACATAACCTGTACCAGCAACTGCAATTTTCATTATTACATCTCTTCTAACGAGTAATTATTTAGGCTTTACTGCATCACCTGAACCACTACCGGTGACGGTCATGATGATATATTTAAAATAATTATTAAAGTTAAAGTTATCAATCATCTCCTTATCAGTTTTTGCAAGTAAAGCAGGCGTTGACATATCAATGTTCTGGACTTGAGCTAAACCAGTCATACCTGGTAATTCACTATAGATCCCTAGACTATCTCTTTCATAAATCAATTCGAATTGGTTAGGCAAATTAGGACGTGGACCGACTAAACTCATATCACCACATAACACATTAAATAACTGTGGTAATTCATCTATTTTGGTTTTTCGCAATAAAAAACCCAACTTGGTTATATTTTCGTCACTAACAAAATGACTAGCAGTACTTACTGTATCTATTTTCATTGTTCGAAACTTTATCAATTTAAACACACGCTTATTTCGTCCAACACGGTCCTGAATAAAAATAGGTGAACCTGTATCAAAAAAACAAAATATTATTACTGCTGTCAATAATGGAGATATGAAGACTATAGCAAAAAAAGCTATAATAAAATCAAAAAACCTAGACATTTTCCTAATATCATGAAAAACCAAGAAAGTACCTACTTCAAAGATATAAAGACTGTGCAAATTAACATATAAAATTACAATGCAAAAAAAGATCAAAAAATTTAACTAAGACTAAAGCAACCAATCAGATATTATAAAAATATATAAACCAAAGGGAAACATTCAGCAGATAGATAACATTTAGACTACTACCCTTAAAGTAGAACCTTTTCAAAAAACTGACATTAAGATTAATTTAAAATAAATATATTAAAACCATTTAACTCACGTTAATATCAAAAAAAAACACTAAACGCATCGAATACAAAAATAAATGTTTCAAAAAACCACATTCACCTCGCATTGAAGGTCATAAATCATCCTCTTGATGAAACATAGAAAAATCTATTTAAATAAAACCTATTAGAATAACATCTATTTTAGATTTTATAGATTTTTTAAGAAAATTAGATGTAAAATTCACAAAAAAAATCATTATGAAAAATATCCGTACTGAATAAGTAAAATATTACATCGACTTAATGGATGTTAATAATCTCTATGTACTTGCTAAGTATAACATTCTCTTCTAATAAATTTGCGTGAGCAATATCATATTCAAGTGAAACCCATTTCCCGTTCAGCACTGAGTATTTAAAATCTAATTTAGCCAAACCAAAACCAATATAATCACGCTTTGAAATAATTATATTCATTTTTGATACAATAGCATCTACAAGTGTATGGGGGACACCTTCTCCATAACCATAAGGTTGAAAAAAATAAGAACTTGACTTAAATATGTCATCCTGTGGGATAAAACCTAATCCAATTACTTGGGTAGATGAATCAAATATACTTGATACAGAAAAATCATCACAACCAATGACTTGGAACCTTACTTTGTCAGAAACAGTCCCTGCATAATCTATTATAGCCTTTGAAATAATCGGCAATTTATCGTTTCTAGAAACCACTATAATATCAAGACTAGAACAACCTACTTCTCTTATAGAACCACCAGACCCTGGTACCCAATATATAGAGCTACTTGAAAATTTACGATAATACCTGAAATCGTAATAATTTTGAAAAATTATCCTTTTTTTCCAATTTATTCTAAATAGAATCAATAAAAAAAATCTGAAGGACTTGCGCCCTCGATGCCTACCCATTCCATTAACTAGAACAACTCCATATTTCCAGAAGAACAAGAGTGAAAAAACATTAGATTTCATATTAGATGAAAATACTTTTTTACTTTTCCACATCTGATAAATTAGTACAAAAAAATTTTTCCATCCATCGAACAAACCTATCGATATGCATTGAAGCCCTTTTTCTTCTAACTTAAGCATTAAACGCTTCCGGTACCTTAAGTTATACAATGACTTATCATTTAAAAACAACATATTAAAATCCGATTATAATAAAAAATACATAACGAAATGCTACATATATTCAGCTATACTTAAAAACGATAATCGTAAGAATTCTTTCAACACTAAGTGTGTTAACAAAATGTTTAATTAGGTAATATTAATTTCTTTGGCTTCTCTTTTCTGATAGAAGATAACATTATCACCTACATCTTTAGTTACTATAGATCCTGCCCCTATAACACTATTAGAGCCTATATTGACTCCTTTAAGAATTATAACATTACTACCGATCCAAGTATTTATTCCAATAGAAATTGGTTCAACTTTGAATTTACTGGGAGATACACCGTTGTCAAAAGAAAACTCATGATCATGATCATAAACTTTCACATTTTCACCAAATAGACATCCATCACCAATGGAAATCCGCCCCCTGCAATTTAAAGAACAATTCCTATTAAAAAAAACTTTATCACCGATTGTTAGAACACCACCTTGTACATTCAAAAATGAATAACGTCTAGCATGAACTGTTCCAACAAAGTTAACAACACCTTCACGCTCGACAATTATTTCACCATCAACAAATACCTTAAGACTGTTTAACTTGAGACTTCTGCCATATAATAATTTATTATAAAACAACAATGCCAACATCTTTAAAATCAATAAAAATTTCTTAATGAACATTTAGTTTACCAACCTTAATATTTGATCTTTATATAGGGCATAATCAAATACCCGCAAGGCTGTAGTTTTAGACTTACTGGACATGTTGTTGTAGTTAAAATTATCGGATTGCAATATTTTTAATAATTTAGCATGTAAATCTTCACTCTTTACACCTTCAAATATGAAACCATTTACACTATCATTAATAATACTACCCAAATCTCCAGTGTTATTTGTAATTACGGGCGTACCACAAGACATACTTTCAACAACTTTGGTAGAAAAACCAGCTTTTGAAATAATATTATCAGGCCTTAATAGAATAGAAAAATGGGAATTTGATACTAATGCTATAGAATCATGATAATCTAACTGACCATAGAAAAAAATATTACTTGAATTTTCCCCATGAACTCCGGCTATATGTAATTCAAAACTAGGTAATACTTTTACAATATCTACAATCTCTTTCAATTTGTCTTTATGACCTGGATTTCCAGTATAAACTAACTTAATTGTTTTTTTAATGTCATAAACAAATGATTCACTCTTTGATGGCATGTCAGCTACTGATAAAGTGGGAGGAATACGCGAAACTATTGTTTTCTTAAAGTAATATGACTCAAGATAAGTACTAATGCAAATAACAGCATCACATCTTGGAATTAAAAATCTCATTGCATACTCTATATTCCAATAATATGGTTTTAAATAACCAAGCATACTAGCTGGCGCATACCATTCAACACAATCAAAAATCAATTTTATTTTGTGTTTCTTACAATATGGAAGCAACCTCAATAAGTAAGGGGAATAGCCACTATATAGAATAATTGCATCAGGCTTTAACTTTAGATTATCAATGTACTTAATTGAACCACTACCTATTGTAAAATATTTGTAAATTTTCTTGAAAATATTATCTTCTTTTTTTGGCCTCTCTCCTACACTAGTCACATTAACGCCAAATTGGTAATTATCTCCAATAGTACTTTTACCATCGATTACATGAACGTTAACGCCATTGTCTTTAAGTGCGTAAATATTCCCCAAAATTCTTCTAGCAGCTGCACCACCATTGGGGAAATTAAAAGGACCAATATAAAAAACGTTAATACTCATATCGTTTCCATACAACTCGTTTAACATAATCGGTATAAGAATGAATAATTCTAACTATTTTATCCGACACATTCGGCATACTGTAATCTGAAACAAGACGTAAAAGGCGTTCATCTCCCTTTGATTGCGATTCTAGTATTTGAAGTGCTTGCATTACACGATCAACGTTAAAACCTACCATCATAACAGAAGTTTCTTCCATACCCTCAGGTCGCTCGTGAGTCTCACGTATATTCAATGCTGGAAAATTCATAATCGAAGATTCTTCATTAATAGTGCCACTGTCAGAAAGCACGGCTTTTGCATTTTTTTGCAGATGATTATAATCATGAAAACCAAGTGGCTTTAATAACTGAATATTCTGATGAAACTCAATTCCTTGCGCTTCAATTCGTTTACGAGTTCGAGGATGAGTTGATACAATAACAGGAAGATTATAGTGTTCAGCAACAGTATTTAGTGTTTTTGCTAATTTTGCTAATTGTTTAACAGAATCAACATTTTCTTCACGATGGGCACTAACAACAAAAAATTGACCTTTTTGTAAATTCAAACGAATAAGTACATCTGAATTATCTATTTGAGGCATATAGTAATTCAACACTTCAAACATCGGGCTACCTGTTTTTATAATACGATCAGCAGGCAATCCTTCAGCTAGTAAATAATCTCGAGCAATCGTGCTGTAGGTTAGATTTATATCCGCAGTGTGATCTACTATTCGACGGTTAGTCTCTTCTGGTACACGTAGATCAAAGCAACGATTACCTGCTTCCATATGGAAAATGGGAACTTTGCGGCGTTTAGCTGGTATTACAGAAAGACAAGAATTTGTATCCCCCAAGACTAACATAGCCTCGGGTTTAGCTTCCTCGAGTACTTGGTCAACTTTAATAATCACTTGTCCAATGGTTTCTGCAGCATTCTTACCAGCTGCATTTAAAAAATAATCTGGTTTACGAACACCAAGATCATCAAAAAATACCTGGTTGAGTTCGAAATCATAATTTTGACCAGTATGTACTAAAATATGGTCACAGTGCTCGTCTAATTTAGCTAATACACGGGACAAACGAATAATCTCAGGACGTGTACCAACCACTGACATCACTTTTAATTTTTTCATTTTACTATCTCTTATATCATTATAATGGTCTAGCAAAAGTATCCGGAGCTCCACGATCAAAGATCTCATTAGCCCATAACATGACGATCATCTCTTCAGCACCTATATTTGTAATATCATGCGACCACCCAGGTACAGTTTCAACGATTCGAGGTAAATCACTTTCAGTTTTCAATTCATAGCACTCACCAGTTGCAATGTGTTCAAACTTGAACAAGGCTTTTCCTTTCACTACGAGAAATTTCTCATTTTTTGTATGATGGTAATGTCCACCACGAGTAACGCCTGGGTGAGCTGTAAAAAAAGAAAATTGACCGGCATCTTTAGTTTTTAACATTTCGCTAAAAACACCACGCTCATCACCATAACTAGGAATGTTATAACTAAATTGAGTAGGAGACATATAACTTAAATAGGTTGAATAAAGGGCTCTACAGAAACCCGTACCAACATTTTCAGTAACTAAACTATCTCGGCTATTTTTGAAACCAGCAAGTAAGTCAGCAACGTAACCTACTGTAGTTGGATATTCGGGTAATACACTATTAAAACCACTGTTTATAGAACCGCTTAAAAGTGAGATTAGGCTATGACATACATCATCTATATAAACCAAAGTGACTGAGGCTGATGGGTCATTTATAGTTATATCTAAATTATTTAGCGTGTTATAGCAAAAAGTAGCAACAAATGAGTTGTAGTTTGGACGACACCATTTTCCAAAAACATTTGGAAATCGATATATATAGTAAGAAGCCCCTGTAAATTTACCATATTCTTCAACAGTTTTTTCTGCTAATAATTTACTTTTACCGTAAGGATTATCATGTTCAGCCTGCGTAGAAGAGCTGATTATAATTGGTACAAGTCTTCCATAACTCTTTAATTGCTCAACAATATAAGTTGTAAGATCTGAATTACCTTGTTCAAATTCAGCTTCATTCTTCGGACGATTAACACCGGCTAAATGATAAACAAAATCTGCTTCACCAAGAAACTTGGAAAGTTCTTCTCTTGTCGTATTACGATCGACTTCAATAATATCTTGATAACCGTGCTCCCGTAGCATTATGCAAAGGTTTTTTCCAATAAAGCCTTTTGCACCAGTGACAACAATCTTCATTTAAACCCCCTCTGGTACAATTAAACTACCTGCTTCGATATCAGGAATAAAATCAAGCTTATGCAGCAACTTAACCATACCATTAACATCTAAACGTACTGTGTTATGTGAGTTATAATCTTCAATTAGACTTAAGTCTTGTTCACCTTCTTCAACATATTGAGAATAATTCAAGTCCCTATTATCTGACGGAATTCGATAATAATCACCTTGATCTTCAGCAACAAACATCTCTTCACGACTACACAACGCTTCATAAAGTTTTTCACCGTGACGAGTACCAATAATATTTACTTGGTGATCCGGCTTTGAAGTAATTGCTTTTAGCGCTTTAACTAGCACATCAATAGTTGCAGCAGGTGCTTTTTGAACAAATATATCTCCATTTACACCATGAGTGAATGCATGCAAAACAAGATCAACCGCATCATTTAGCGTCATCATAAAGCGAGTCATATTTGGATCAGTTATTGTTATTGCATTACCGTTAATTATCTGTCGCAAAAATAGCGGAATAACTGAACCACGAGAAGCCATAACGTTACCATAACGCGTAGCACTAATAACTGTTTTATTAGGATCTACGTTGCGTGACTTTGCAACAATGACCTTTTCCATCATCGCTTTTGAGATCCCCATGGCATTAATTGGATAAACAGCTTTATCGGTACTTAAACAGACAATTCTCTTAACTTCATTTTGGATAGCAGCTTCGAGGACATTCTCTGTACCTAAAACATTTGTTTTCACCGCTTCCATTGGATGAAATTCGCAAGAAGGAACTTGTTTCAACGCAGCAGCATGATATATGTAATCAACACCTCTAGATGCATTTAAAATACTTTGATAGTCACGAACATCTCCAATATAAAACTTTAACTTCGAGCTATTATATTTTTTTCGCATATCGTCTTGCTTTTTCTCATCGCGAGAAAATATTCGAATTTCTTTTACATTAGTTTCAAGGAAACGATCTAGTACTGCATTACCAAAAGATCCTGTTCCACCGGTGATAAGAAGTACTTTCCCACAAAAAATATCTAACATAAACTAAACCTCCAATTTCTTACAAAAACATATAGCTTTACTTGCAACTAGCAAAGCAACAATAACCATTGAAATAACTGTTGATAACATCACAGCATCAAATTTTAAATAAACATTAAGATAGCCACTAAAAAAAATGATTAAAAACTTAATAAAAGATGCGAATAACAAAACTTTTGCTTGAAACCATATGACGTCAAATGAGTTTAATAACGCAGTAAACACATACATCAAACACATTGAAATAGATAAAATCGAAAAATAAAAAACTGAAGTACTGTCTACTAACTTAGTTCCATCTCCCAGCCAAAAATCGAATACATATTGAAGAAAAAAACCAATTATCACGAGTGAAAATAACATTGGTATCAATAAATAATAAAGATAAAAAATCAGCTTCCTGACAGATTCGAAATCTTTATTTACATATTGAAAACGAATAGCAGACCAAAATGGAACAGTAATAGAAGAAAAGCTTACAAAAACTAATGAATAGACTCTAAAGTAATACTGATAATCTACAACTAGTTCTTCTAAACCCAAAAAGCCATAAAAAACATCATTCATTGTAATCAATATAATTAAACAAATTTGTGTTATGAAAAATGAGAAAGAGGACCTAGTATAATCGAAAACGTTTAATGCTGAAAAAAAACATTTGTAGATTTTTATTTTATACTTTGTAATAACAAAAAACAAACAAGAGAAATAGCTAAAAAAAGTTGTCAGAAGCAATATATACAAAAGTATATTATCTTGACCAAATGGCAAAACAACAACAAATTTAAAAATCAACAAATATAGCAAAATAAATATCTGTGGGATAATTAGAACAAATGCACTTAACCAGTTTCTTTGTTTAGCCTGTAAGATTGGAATTGATACTTTGAAAGGTGATAATGCTATAATAAAAAGTAAAGTTAAGTTAAAGTTACTATCTTCAATTTCAGAAAGAAAATTTAAAACATTATAATGCTTTATTATTAATAATATAAAAACAACAATTAAGGTGACAAATAAATTTGCTACCATTGCTTTTGCTATATTCAGCCCCCAACCTTCTTTTGTTGATAAAAGGTCATTTTTGAGCCGACTACTTAAACCAAAGTCAAATGCAATAAGAATAGATAATAAGGTGAAAAATATGAGCCAGCGTCCGAATTCAAGCTTATCACTTTCAAAATAAAATAAATAAAGTGGAACAACTAAAAAATTAATAGACATGGATAATGCCTTGACAAAAAGCATACCTATAACATTATTTGAAAGTAACTTATTCATTCTTAATAAACTTCTTGATATTAGAACTGGAAACAATATAAAACATAATCAAATATTGACTTATAAAAAACAAATGCAATTCTTTATTTATTATCAAAAAATAAACCAATGTAACAATAGCAGCTTGTATAATGAAAGTTCTAGTTAAATAAAGAAATAATAAAGCAGGAAAAACAAAAATAAAAGACATAATTCCAAAACATGCAAAGTAAGTTAAAGAGGTTGAAGTTAAGCTAATTTTGGCTATCTTTGTATACTCATTAAGAGCACCATCCAACCCCAAGCCGAAATAAGGATTTAAATAAAAAATATGAAGAAGATTAATTGGAGAAGTCATTCGTTCAGATTCGGTGTCACTTGGATTAATAACTTTATTGATGCTCCTCATAGGATCTATACCATGAGAGTTAATCACATCGATTACCATATAAATAGCACCAGCAAAAACAATAAAACCAACTAATATAGAAAACAATGACTTAGCACTTACCCTAAACCGAATTATGATTGATATGATATATAGAAAAAATAATATAATTCCTGCACTAGATAAAGTTGTTATTAACGCAGTTACAAATATGAATATTCTCGTCTTTCGTTCATTATTATAAAAAAAAAGCTCCATATAAAGAGCAATAATTAAGAATGAAGCATAAATACCTGGTTCCCAAAATATTGAGTTGTTTCTAAACTGCATAAACCCATCAAAATAAGAATATACACCTGAATAATGGTATACTACATCATTTGAGTTTATAATTTTTAAAGATGGAACACTAACCCCCATTAAGTTAACACTGAAATATAATACCAAACTAACTATGGCCAATACAAATATTATATTTAAAGATGAGCTAATTGATTTTTCAATAGTATAGTTAGTACAGTACACAAAAGAGAAGCACAAAATTATGATCATTTTAACAGCACTATTTATAGAGTTAACCTCATTATTTACAAAGGAACTTAAAACAGTTACCACTAATGTTAAAAATAAAAAAATTAATAAACTAAAACTTACTTGCTTTTTCCTTAGTATTATATCTCCGAGCATCAACAATATTGAACAAGCGGCAAATGCATACATATAAATACCTAATGTAGTAGATAATAATACATAACCGCTTGTAAGAAAAATAATGAACGTATTTATATATATCATAAATTGGTATTGCACACCTAAATTTACTTTCTACTTCTCTTGAAATATTTAACAAATGTTGAAAGCTTGGTTTTTACTGTTCCTATGTTGTCATTTGGGTCTACAAAAAACACTCTCTTTATAAATCTACCTAAATTCCTTTTTAATCTAAGACTGAAAGGATATAAGATAACAGCTTCATTTTCAGACTCAAAATGATAGTTAATATCTTTTTCTGATGGAGATGTGAGAGGGAAATTAATTTCATAATTATCAACGCCACAAAAACGGGCAGTCATAGGTTTGTCCATACTATCACCACCATGTTCAGAATGATGATCTACACCAATATTTTTAATTAAATTGACTTTAGGTGCAATTCCTAAAACTTTCCTACTTCTTATCGAATAACACATCTGACGGTCCCATGAAACAAGCTTAGGATTTCTATTTAGATTTATTTTAGCTTGCCGAACAGTATGAATCTCCTGGTCAAATAGTCTTTTATCTATATATGTGGACTTCATTAAATCCACAGTTGCATCATTCAATGTTATGAGATCGCCATCATATATTCTTGTGAACTTTGCAGACCATGAAGCCCAACCACATGGAAGTAAATGACGTGTATAATAATAATCTTCTTTGCCTATGTAACTAGAATCACCTAAATAATTTGTTCCACAAATCCAAGCAATATCATCATCACCTTCATATTTAGAAATCATTTCTTCACAATATTTAAAAAATGTAGTTGAAGGATAATTATCATCTTCTAAAAATATAGCAGCCTTTTCTCTTTCAAAAACTCTTAATGCCCCCTTACCTATTCTATCGTATACACCTTTATTAGTTTCTGCGAAGTCTTGTATTACTTCACAATCCCAATCGATTAAATTTAGCGCTTTATCTCTTGTTGCTTTAACCAGTTTTTCTTCCGCACTATTTCTGCCTGCATCTGCAATTAAATAAATTTTATTAGGATTGTATTCTCTAACCCTTTCAAATATGACGTCTAATGTTTCCTGACGTTTAAAAATAAAAATAACAACCGGAAGTTTATTCATTATAAAACTCACTTAATTAAAACTAACAAATACAAAAATAAAAACAGACTTAACCATACTTACTAAATTCATTTTAGAGATTAGGATTTCACTCATCAACTATAGCAATCTAAGGATTAATGAATTAATGAATTAATCAGAATTAATGTATTAACATTTAAAAACTAAAGTCAAACAGTGTTAACGATCAGTTTGTTAATAATTTATCTAAAAGCTTATGATTAAGAAGTTAATTTAAAATGTTGCAAAAAATTAATATTTAAAGATAAAAATTACTCTATATCATATTAAAACAACATTAATAATGCGGCTAAAAAAATACTATTAAATACTTACTTTTGAGTTATCGCCCCATTCCAAACAACACAACCTTAACTGTTTTAAATAAGATTTTGATATCTAGATAAGTGCTATGATGCTTAATGTAATAAATGTCATATTTGTGTTTCCATACAGCATCTTCTACTGACGCACCGTATGGATAACAAACTTGCGCAAGCCCCGTTACGCCGGGTTTAACAGCATGCCTAAAGCGGTAATATGGAATTTCTTTTTCAAGTTCTTCAATAAACACTTCACGTTCTGGTCGCGGGCCAACAATTGACATCTCACCTTTGAAGATATTGATAATTTGAGGTAACTCGTCAATACGCGTTTTACGGATAAAGTTACCCACTTTAGTCACCCGAGCATCGTTTTTAGCAGCCCATTGTGCGCCTGCTTTTTCTGCGTCATTACGCATAGAGCGGAATTTGATAACCTCAAACTCTTCGTTATATTGACCAGTGCGGTTTTGTTTATAAAAAACGCCACCGGGCGATTCTAGTTTGATTGCAAGTGCGGTCAGTAATCCGATGGGCAGAGCAACTATAGATAATAATAATGCTGCAAAAATATCAAGCAAACGCTTAGCGTATTGCGTTCGCTTAGTTGAAAGGATCGAAAAGGCTTTTTGATGTAAAAAGTAACTGCTATGTAGTAATTTCACTTCAGTATAGCCAAGGCGTGAATCTAAATAACTCACCAACGGCTCTACCCAAGCGCCTAACTCTGTAGCAACCACAAGATAATGTCGTTGCTCTTTGGTCAAGTCGCTTGCACTGTAGTGACAGACTACTTTCTTATTTAAATCGGTTATAGTGTAATCGTTAACAACCATATCAAATGAGTAATCATTTACTATTTGGCCTAAGGTTTTTTCCGTACCAATAGGGCAATACACGTAGATTACTTTTTGCTTTAACGCTTCACCTCTCGACTTGAATCGATTAGTAACTTTTATCGCTTTAAATTTATCATTGTTATAGAACATTTCATCTCTCATGAACTAAATAATTTACAAACTACTCGAAAGTCCATTTCACAGTATCTGAAAATACAGTTATGAATAAAAATCGAATATTATCTATCGATAGAAAATAGAGGATTGCCTATAGAACTCAATTTTGCACACATTAAAAACATGACTAAATAAGCGTAAATACAATCTTTTATCAACAAACATTTATGCTAAAGGCCATGGTTATTAGTTAAAAATTAGTGCTTAAAAAGGTTTATTCATCACTTTCGGTGAAGGTATGACCCTTGTTAAGCTCTTTGAAAGTTAACTATAATTGACAGTTTGCAATTTTAAGAATCAAGTTTTAGTCTCTCACTAAGCCCCTTCTTATTGCATTTTGATACAGATCAATATTCGCTAGCATGAACCTAAGTTCTGCGAAAAAATCAATCTTCTTTTCTAACAAAATATCTAATTAATACCAACATTACACCAAACATTCCACCAAGTATTGTCCCTAAAATACAGATTAATGCCCGCTTAGGCTTTGATTTTTCTTCTGGTATTAATGCCGGATCGATAGTTTTAAATACGTACTCATCGCGAACTTCGGCAAACATAATCGTTTTCGCTTGCTCTTCAATTAACTTGTATAAAATTGAGCGGATGTCGGCAATATTTGTTTGTTCGATTTGAGATTTTAAAAATGTTGTGCTGCGAGTGGCCTCAGCAACATCACGGTCTTTCATTTCTTTATTAATGTCTTGTACTAACCAATTGACCCATTGATGAGCGACCTCGGGTGAAATATGTTCGACAGATAAAGTAACCATGCCCGTCTCTTTATCAGCATTAACCTCAATAATTTTACTGAATTCTTTATAGGCTTCTTGCATTGACGGTTTAGGCTTAAACGGTGCATCAACTATGCGAAGCCACTTTTTATCGGCTTGGTTATAGAGTTCTTCATCGTAGCTAATTGAGTTATCGGCCATATTCCATTTTTCTGCCGCCATTAAGTCAGGCAAAAGACCATGTTTTTGAATAAAGTTACTGGTAAATTGACGAGACTTCATTACCTCGATAGCCATTTGGGGTTTATCAACTCCACCGACACCGCCTAGGTTGATGCCTGCCATACTTGCTAAACCACCAAACTGCCCTGCAAGTGCTGCTAAACCGCCACCGCCTTGTTCAGAGTCTGCTGGGGCTAACAGCGCTTCTGATTTGTAGATATTAGGCTGATTAATCGCAAAAATAACAGAACCGATGGCAAACACAGCTGTGATGGCGATGATTAGCCATTTTCCTTGCCAAATAACAGCAAAAAACTCGCGCAAATCGATTTCGTCGCTTTCAACGCTACCCATTGGTTGTGATGATGCAAAGTTGGCGTCATAAGTAGGTTGCAGGTTTTGTTTAGTCATAAGTCTTATTTTTCTTGAAAGAAGAGCGCTACGCTTCTAGGTTCTAGGACGCTTCGCTGCTATACAAGCAAAGTAAAAGCCTAGATTCTAGGACGCTTTGCGGCTAGAGCGCTGCGCTGCTATAAGGTCAAAAGATACCAGCAGAAATCTGCTAAGTGTTAAGTTTATTACTGGTTAGATCGCTTGCCTTAAAAGCAAAAGCCTAGATTCTAGGACGCTTCGCGGCTAGAGCGCTTCGCTGCTATACAAGCGGAAATCACAAGCTTGCGTATTAGTCACTTTGTTTGGTAATCGGCATTATCTTCTTTAATCTGTGCTTGTTTTTGTTTAATAAGAGTACCTAATATTTTAGCTAACTCTTTGGCTTCTTTTACCATCGACATAGCTATTTGTTTATCAAGGTATTCGATTTCTGCTCCGATATATAACTGAGTCACAAGCTCACCTAGAGATCCTTTTGCGTAATACAGAAACCTTATCTTTTCTTTTAGTGTTTCACGTTCCTCTCCCTCCGCGATGTTTGAGGGAACAGATAATCCTGAACGTGTAATTTGATCTTTGAAGCCCCAGTTACTGACTGACTCAGTAAACCGATAAATTTCACAAGACATTCTAGAAGCTCTTTTCCACACATCCAATTGCTCGAAACGCATATCAGTTCCTTCTGACATTGAGTATCTTGTATCTAGAATCTTAGAGCGCTTCGCTGCTAGAGCGGCCTACGGCCTGCGATAAAACCCTAGAAGCGTAGCGTCCTAGCAGGACGTAGTCCGCCCTCTGGCGAGCCTGCGAGTTTCTAGAACCTCCAGTTCTTAGATACCTGAAACAGCTGCAAATGCTACCGCGGTATTATAAAGAATCTGCGTGACTTGCGACCAAAGGGTTAAGTTATCTTTGTACTCAGTGTCTAGCGGTACAATCACAGTATCGCCGGCCGAAATTTGCGAGTCGGTATTAAACCAAATACTTTGAGCTGGCATCATCACAGAACCATCAGCCTTGATAACGTAGACCCGGTCTTCATCACCGCGCTCTCTTGGGCCACCAGACATGTCTAAATAATCGCCAAGGGTTAAACCATCTTTAAATCTGTGGGTTGAAGGATGTTGAACCTCCCCCATAACGGCAACTGTTTGCTTAATGGTTGGCACGTACAATACGTCGCTGTCTTCAAGTTGAACATCAGCTTCTTTAATACCTAACTCAAGCGCATTTAAGTCTATAACTAATCGGCCAACGGCTTTGATATTTTCTAAGTCAGTTAACATTAATTGTGCTTCGGAATAATTAATGCTTAAGCCATCTTTTGATACCCCACGAGTAGCGATATCTCGGCGAAGTTGATCGGCTAACTTTTTAATTTCAATCTGTTCTTGCATCCGCACTGATTCACGGACAAATACTGCAGCAGAAGGATAAGCGAACTCAGTATAGCCACCTGCTCTAGCGATAACGTCTGATAATGTCTCACCACGCCTGATGTTATAAGTACCTGGGAACTTAACTTCCCCTTTAACTTCGACTACTTTTCTTTCTTGCCAGTCTGGCGTAGTCAGAATCGTCATCATATCGCGCCCTTTCAGCTCGATATTGTCTTGTTGGTTACCATTAAGCGCAGCAGAAAGGTTAACTTGTTGGTGAATAATATCGGATACAGCTGAGGTGGTATGAGTGCGTGTTAGTTCAGCTCGTTCAATATAAGCGCCTTCGAGTAGGCCGCCTGCCGCTTTAACTAAGTCGGTCACTTTTGCTGAATTTGTTAACGGGTACACACCTGGATGGCGGACTTTTCCCGCGATAGCCACAATCAAAATGCCATGTTGTGAATTTCCTTGCTGAGTTAGCTTGGTTACAATGGGATACAGCAGTTCTTTACGTGACATAACATTACTGAGTTTGATTAAATCACGGTCTTCAAATAAATTAGACAGCATTTTAGCCACTTCGCTGCTTACCAGCGTTTGCTCTTCAGATGTTTGCTCATTTAATGCGACACCAGCTATTTGATTGGTGTATTTGCTTGCTACGGTATTGTCTAAGGTTTCAAATCCAGCTTTAAACAGATCGGCATCCAGTAGTGAGTCACTTTTCAGTGATTTAACTTTGCTGACACGCTTTTTAACTAATGAATTCAATTCAAAACGGTTTTGAGTATCGTCACTGAAGTTAAAGATGATTATTTTATCACGAGGCTGTAAAACGATGTTTTGAATAGAATTAGGTGATGTAATGGCTTCACCTGGAGCAAACTGCAATGTTTCGATGTCACCATGTTTGTTGATTTCACGAACCACTAAACCGTAGTCGAGGTCAGCAGATAATAATAAATCGCCCCAAATTGAAGGTAATACATCGCTAATGCGTTGTTGCTTCCACTGATATTTACCCGGGCGAACCACGGCACCGACCACAGTGATAGCGTCTTCATATTGATTTGAAGCACTTTTAACCCGAATGTAATCACCAGCTTTGGCTATCGTGTTGTTGCCTTTATCTGAGGTTAAATCAACATTAATAATCGTTTTCAAACCATTAGCATTGTAACGTTCGATACTGCTATTTTTAGGATAGGCATCTTGCTTGATACCGGCAGCCATATTGATGACATCGGCAATAGTTTCATGCTTTTTCAACTCGTATATAGCAGGACGTTGCACTTCACCAGCGACACTGACTAACCCGCCAATCGATGGAATGAACACTACATCACCAGAACGAAGATTAATGTCTCCAGAAGCGTCGCCTCGAAGCAGTAAATCGTATAAATCTAATGAGCCGACTAACTTGCCGCCACGCTTAACTTGTACATTACGAAGACTACCGATTTCGTTAACACCACCAGCGACAAATAACGCCTGAGTAATGGTTGATAAACTCGATACAGTATATGAGCCTGGTTTGTAGGCATCGCCAGCAATGAAAATGCGAATTGAACGTAATTCACCCATGGTGATATTAGATTCGATACCAATCGTTTGCTGCTTTATGCGTTTAGACAATTCTTGACGTAAATCGGCAAAGCTTAGTCCAGCAACAGATACTGGGCCTAAATCGGGGATTTGTACCGTACCATCACGATTAATGGTTAAACTGTATTCGTTGCTTTCTTTGCCATAAAGTTGAACTTTAATCACATCGCCAGGGCCGACCATGTAGTCGCTTGGTACAGGTACGTCTGTGACAGGTGCAAAGGTGGTTGGCTCGCCAGCAAACATTTCGTAGCCAAAACGTTTTAATTGGTTTTTATCACTGTCTTGGTTGAAATCAAACTCACTCTTTCTAGCGCTTTGTTGCTGTTCATTTGATTGATTTTGACGAGGTTCAACAACAGTAGGGTTGCTTACGTTAACAGCGTTATTGGCACTGCCTGATAACATTGAAGGATCTATTCCATACTGACGCGCAACTCTTTCCTGTTCAGATTTAGGCAATTGTTTAAACTGCTCAATCATTTGCGGTGTTGGAGTAATAGCCTGCACTTGGGTGGTTAAAATAATAAAGGCCGATAAGCCAGCTAGTAACACGTTTTTGGTTTTATGTAGCACCAGATATCTCCAATATTATTTTTTATAAGAAGGTTGTAGGAGCTCGCAGGCTCGCCAGAGAGCGTGACTTCGTCACTTCTAGGTCCTAGTAGCGAAGCGTTCTAGTAGCGCAGCGTCCTATTTAAGACACGCTACCGCCCATGGATTACGGCTTCCAACATGCCCTTCGCAGTACGAATCTTTAATTTTTTATTAGCGTTAAACTGTAACAAGCGCTAATCAAGCGCGGAATTATACTTAAAAACAGACTCTGATGCTCAAGTAAAAAACACCTAAACGTTTGTAAAATGTTGCAAAAGAGTAAAAACACTATTTAAACGGACAACATTTAACCTTTTTGAGGTGAAAAAGCCCTTTTAAACATTAGCCCTAAATTTACAAATGGACAATTTCCTACAACAAAAACCGCTATTCTCTGACAAACAGTTTATTTAAGTCGGTTTATCGGTTGTTGATATCGCTTGTAAACTGGTCAATTCCACCAGAATTCGTTTCTGTTGGCCCATAATGTTAAATAACACATGGCAACGCTTATCAGGATTGTTCTCGTCAAATATGGCTTCAAGATCTTTAAACGGTCCGTCGATAAATTTGACCTTACCGCCTTTATCTAACGGCTTGATCTCTTCTGGCACATAGCCTTGGACACGTCTTTTAAGAGCCAAAATAATTCTATCGTCAATGGGAGTCATGTCTTCTCGACAACCCACAATGCGGTTAGCACCACGGGTATTGTGGATTTTGCTGACACTAGTGATTTGAGGATCGAAATAGATGAACAGATAGCTAGGAAACAGAGGTGCTGTAACCATTTGTGGTTTGTTACGCACTGTTTTTTGTTGGGTGATCATTGGTAAGTAGCTTTCGACTTCTTGCAAAGCCAAATTTTGCTGAGCACGGACTTCATGCCGTGGCTTGCAATACAGTAAATACCAAGATTTCATTATGTCTCACTTTTTATATTTGCTCATCAGTCTGAACAAGTGACGTCCCATTCACGGCTTAGGATACTAGCAAACTTCCCTATCCTTTTGAATGGGTATTTAAGCCTTAATGCCTATAAATACAGCGTTTAAATCATCGGTTGATTTTATTTTCATCAAAAACACAAGACATTAATAAGTAACTAATTGATTTATCATTCGACGTTGAAAAAACAACTTTAACATATGGTATTCGGTTAATTTTGTTTTATGTGTTCTAAAAAGTGGTAATTAACAGTAATTCACATCAAAAGATTTGCTTGAGAGTCAAAAGCGCCACTTTTATCACTGCATCTGTGGTATTAACAAAGTGATAAATCAATCAAGACAACGAATGAAAGATTTGCCTGTGTCATCTAGGATATTAACCATTACGGCCTAAAGCTAGAATCGACAGCATCATCATTGCGATGTGTAAGGATGCAACTAAGTTAGAGTCTGTTGATCTTCCAAGCTTGTTACTACACATTATTGGTTCATAACAGAAACCGTAAATAATAAGACAAAAGCTTGATGATGGCGTTATGCCACATAAATGCCAACAACACCCTTGAAATGGCCAACTAACGCGCCTCGAATGGCCAGCTAAAACGTTTTACTTTTTGTTGAGTGCATTTTCTCCAAGTAATAGTGCTTAAATTGCTAGGCGGCAATCCACTCGTCTCGATTAACACTCTTACACCGAACAAAACTTAATCAGCGAAGCTCACTGACTCTATGCATGCTCACAGTATAATCTTGTTATGAAATGTAAACCGTTAACCTTATGCGCTTTATCACAATAAGTCTTTTATGCTCAAACATTGATGAACAAAGGGTTTATGCAACAAAAAAGCCTCGGTAATCGAGGCTTTTTGCTAGCGTTGTTTATTTAACGTCAACGTTTACTGTGCTGGCTTAGGTGGATAATCCTTCATGACTGTATCAATAGCATGATTGATAATCTGGATACGCTCTTCAGGGGTGTTTTGATCTCGAACAGTATCAGCGACTGTGCCACGCCAAATAAGCTTACCTGTTTTGTTGTCGACTAAGTCGACCATTAAGGTACCAACATCGTATTCACGAACTGTGGTCTCAGTTTGCAGGCTGCCACCTAATCCCCAACGTGGACCATAATATGGGTTATAACCGAAGTGGCTATTAAAGGTGTCGATATTGATCTTTTTATCTACTTTGGTGATGTAGTTGACCAGCAAGTCTGCATTTTGCTTGTCTGTTTTACTGATACCTTTTTGGCTCAATTGGGTTTCGATTGCGGCACGAACACGTTGATCCATGAGTCCATCGAGATGATAGCCCGCATCATCAACCTTCTTCTCTACCCATGAGTAGGTTTTATATTGATTAAATGATACCGACGGATCGAAGTCTGAAGATGATTTTAAGGTACTACATGCGCTCAATGCCAATACTGCAGCAGCGATAAATAGGGTTTTCATACAGGCTCCAAAAAACAAGATGTTAATTCTTATTAGCTTATAGAGAGCAAAGGCGTTGTCAAGTTAACAAGATTTCATAACAAATGATAACAAACGGAAATAGCGATAAAGACCGATGACAAGCCAAGAGCCTAGAACGCTACGCGGCTAGAGACTATGAAATCAACAGCCTAGTCGCTTCGCAACTCAATCTTAGCTGCGAAGCTGTACTAGCATCCTAGAACCTAGCACCTAGTAGCGTAGCGAACTAGTTACTAATCCACACTGTTTGGTATGGTTGCAGTTGCATGGGTTGGGTGATGTCTTCTATTTGCTGCCCGGTTAATAGGTCGACCCAGTATTCAGCAATAATAAGGTTAAGTTCATTAATGGGCAGATCAGTAATTTGGTCCGATACATTACTGATGCAGAAGATACTTTGTTTACGATTACGACTTTGACGCCAGAAACCAAATAGCTGTAACCCAAGGTGCAAGGTAAATTGAGTCGCATTAGGATGAAATGCAATTTGCTGGGTACGAATATTGATTAGATGAGTGAGCGCCGTTAACACATGGCTATGGTCGCTGTTAGTATCACTCAGTTGCTCTGTTAATTGATTGAGATCCCAACGGTGACGATTGATAGCCCGATTATGCGAAGTATTGGCCAGCTTTTCATAATCATTGCGAGTTCCCAATAAACTGTGAATATAAATACCTGGAATGCCTTCTAGGGCTAACATAATGCTATGCGCGCAAACAAAACGTTGCATCCCCCATGAGTCTTTGCCTTTAGTGGTGCCTTGAAGTGCATCAAACAGCGCGATGTTCATTTCATACGGTTTTTGCTGGCCATCTTCTGTGGTTCTGGATGAAATTTGGCCGCCAAACAGTTTCATTGTCTCGACCAGAGTATCAATCTCATCATCTTCAAGTAAGCCTTCCGCTGGACGTAAACCAATACCATCGTGAGAGGCAATAAAATTAAAGTATGTGGTGCCATCTTGAGCAGGCGGCATGCTCATAAGCCAACGCTTTAAATACAAACAGCTGCCAGTAATAAGGCTGTTGATCAACAAAGGTGGCAAGGAAAAGTTATATATGCAATGTGCTTCGTTAGCATTGCCAAAGTAAGTTAAGTTTTGAGTATTGGGGATATTGGTTTCGGTAATGATTATGGCATCTTGCTGCGCATGCTCGATCAGGGTCCGCAATAAACGCACAACCTCATGGGTTTGCGCTAAGTTGATGGATTTGTTGCCAACAATTTTCCATAAAAACGCCACCGCATCGAGGCGAAAAATACTCACACCGGCATCTAAATATTGACGAATGATGCGCACAAACTCGATTAATACTTGTGGATTGCGAAAATCAAAATCAACTTGATCATGGCTAAAGGTGCACCACACATATTCCGTGCCGTTAGGTGTTTCTGTTGGTCTTAATAATGCTGAGGTTCTTGGCCGAACGACAGCGCTTAAGTCATCATTTGGATTGGCAGTAAAGAAGTAATCATGACCTATGCCCTCACCTTTACAGAAATTCTCAAACCATAAGCTCCGACTAGAGCAATGATTGATCACTAAATCTGACATTAACCTCCGTTTACTGGCAATAGCACTAATGTCTGCCCACGAGCCTAGCCCTTCGTTGACGCTTGAATAATCAATAACTGAGAAGCCATCGTCTGAACTGTAAGGAAAAAAGGGTAAAATGTGCACCGCATTGATGCAACTTAGGTAGCTGTCGATAAATTGCGCCAGTGTGGTGAGCGGTCGCTCGCCTTGTTGGATCACACTGTCACCATAAGTGATCATTATGATGTCTTTTTCAGACCAATGATTTGCAAAAGGCTCAGGTACTTGGCAATACTCTGTGATACGCATGATATCGATAAGCTGAGTTGCCAATACTGACAAGCTGATATTAATGTCGATATCATTATAAATGCAGCCCAGTTGTTGCTGCAGCTTTTGCTGTAATCCATCCATTACTGACATAAAGTGTCCTCGTTAATCGTTAATCGTTTACGTTAACTAAACTCAGCGTTGTCGGCTTCAACTGCGTCTTTAAGTTGTTCAAGTACATCGGGCATAGCACTCACCACTCGGCTCCAGGTTGGCATAAACGGAGTTTCCATTGGATTATCTAAAAAGCGTTGCCCTGCTGTAACGATATTTTGGGCAAACATTTCTACCGCTTTTTCTTCTAAATGAATGTCCGTGGTCAAGCCATTCATGATGGCATCGTTATGGTAGGTTTCGACATAATCGAGTGCAATACGGTAATACGTCGCCTTGACGGTTCGAAACGATTCATTGCTGAAAGTATGCCCTTGCGTCGCCAGTTTACGGAAAAAGGCTTTGGTGATATCAATCGACATTTTAGACAAACCGGCTTCTTCATTATCTAATGATAAGTCTTGATGTTTATGATCGTAATTGTCAGCAATATCGACCTGACAAATGCGGTTATGGGAATAATTACGCTGCATTTCTGATAGCACACCAATTTCTAAGCCCCAATCGCTTGGAATACGCAGGTCATTGAGCACGTCTCGTCTAAATGAAAACTCACCCGCTAATGGATAACGAAAACTGTCCATGTATTCTAAATATTCGTTATAACCGACCACTTTTTTAAGTGCTTTAATCAACGGCGTAACTAATAAGCGTGACACTCGACCATTAATTTGCCCATTCGAAATTCGCGCGTAATAGCCTTTACTAAACTCGTAATGAAACTGTGGATTGGCTACAGGATAAAGTAAACGAGCCAGCAACGACTTTTCGTAAGTGACAATATCGCAATCATGCAACGCAACCGATTCCGTTTTGCCTGAAGCCAAAATATAGCCCATGCAGTACCATACATTACGACCTTTACCCAACTCTTTGGGGGCTAATCCTAATGCCTGTAATTTTGCATCCAGCGCTTGTAAGCGTGGGCCATCATTCCACAAAATGCGGTGATGCTGTGGTAATTCACCAAAAAAGCTTAACGCGTGTTTGTACTGCTTAAGATCGGCTCTATCTAAGCCAATGACGATTTCGGATAAATACGGCACCTGTTTTAATTTACTGACGATATCTTTAAGGGCATCACCTTCTAGCTCTGAATACAAGGATGGCAAAATGAGTCCTAACGGACGTGTTTTTGAAAACGTTATTAAATCTTGCTCCAGCTCTTCAAGGCTACGTCGGGTTAAATTATGCATTGTGGTGACAATGCCATTTTGGTAAAAATCGGCCATATTACGCCCCTCCTAATGATAGTTGCTTTACAGGTGATTCAGCCGATGACGACAGCAGAGTTTGCTTAATGCATTCAGCCCAACCTTTAGGGCCAAATTCACTACTTTTGATACTGGGATTTTTAGTCGCTAATGAAGGAAACTCATGAACGGGGGATTTGATTTGGATTGCCAGATCAGCGGCTTCGAGCATGGCGTTGTCATTACCACTGTCACCGAGTGCAATGGTGGTCACGGGAGTGTTATATTGCTGAGAATAGACATCCGCTAACCATTGCATCGCTTTGCCTTTATCAGTATCGCCGCCAACATGAAGAAAGCGTCCACCTTGTAGGGTATGTGCACCAACACGGGTCATTAATTCAATAAAGGCTTGTTTATTGGTTTCACTGCCTTGCCAAAGTACTGGCTCGGCATAATTCCTAATCAAAGCCAACCTGGCATTATCTGGCGATAAATCGGTGATCTCACATAATGCTTCAACTGATAGAGATGAAAAACCAATAAAGTCATCGTTAAATGCTTGCGCATGTTGTGTTAACAAATCAAGCCAGTATTTTCGCGGCTGACAAAACTCTTTTACCCAGTAATATCCTTGGGTAAATGTGTCTTGTGGTTGTTGGTCAAAGTAACCAATAGGAATATATATTGCCGCACCATTTTCTGAAATAAACGGTGAATTAAAACCAATGGTTTGTTGCAGCTTTTCCATTTCGGCAAAGGTTTTACTAGTATTGGCAATAATCGGAATTTTCCGTTCATTCAATGCTTCAATCACTTCAATTGCATGGCTAAAGCTGTAGTCAAAATGATCAAGTAAAGTGCCATCTATGTCAGTAAAGATAAGTGGTCGTGTTGTCATATCCTGTCCTTTTCAATCATTGAACGAAACTAAGCATAGAGCGGACTGCGTCCTGCTAGATCGCTGCGCTGCGAGGTGCTAGGTTCTAGGCACTAGGGCGTGACTTCGTCACTGCTAGGAACGCTACGCGGCTAAGTGCTATACAAGTAATAAATATAGCGAATGAGTCATTATCGCGCTTAATCTAATCCGATTTACTTAAGATAGATTCAGGATATGTGCCAAACGTAATAAGTTTGCACCTTAATAGAACAAATAGACTTTAATCATTGATATAGTTGATTTTATTATTTTAAAAATAAAGGTGAGATAAAAAGAATTATTGAACAGGATAAGAAGATATGTGCAACGATGAATAAAAACTGCACCATTTCAGGGCAAATGAAGTGATAAAAAGCTGTAGAGCCTAGATGCTAGAGCGCTACGCTGCTAGATCCTATAAAATCCTAGCAGCGCAGCGACTCTAGCAGTGACGAAGTCACGTCCTAGCAGCGAAGCGACCCTAGCAGTGACACAGTCACGACCTAGCAGCGAAGCGACACTAGCAGCGAAGCGACACTAGCAGTGACACAGTCACGACCTAGCAGCGAAGCGACACTAGCATCTGGGCATTAACTTAGAATTGGTTTTCGAAATAACTTTCGATAATTAACACCGCTGACACGGCATCCACTTGGCCTTTGGTTAATGCTTTAAAACCACCTAATTCGAATAAGCGCGCTTTAGCATCTGCAGTGGTTAGGCGTTCATCTTGGGTGGCAATCTTGACACCAAATCGACCATTAATTCGATTAGCAAATTTTCGGGCTCGTTGAGTCATCTCTTGCTCAGTGCCGTCCATATTTAATGGCAAGCCAACAACCACAAGATCAGGTTGCCATTCTTTCAATAATTTGTCGATATCATCCCAATTAGGGATGCCATCAACCGCTTTAATCGATAATAAAGGCGTGGCACTGGCAGTGATGGCTTGACCGATAGCGACACCGATACTTTTGGTGCCATAGTCGAAGCCTAAAACGGTTTGTGGTTGCATGTGTATCTCTTTGTTTGAATCTTTAGAGGACGCTTTAAAAGTAACAGCCTAGAGCGCTACGCTGCTAGGACGCTTCGCGGCTAGATTCTATAAATCTTAGCAGCGCAGCTGCCCCCTAGCAGGACATAGTCCGCCCTAGAAGCGCAGCGAACTATTGTTAAGCATGGCCTATTTGACTCGACATTTGCCAAATATCGAAACCGAGTTGTTGGGTGGCCGACTGCCACATTTGTTCAGGTTCTACGTTAAATAATAACTCGGCCGAAGCTTTGATCGTTAACCAGGTATTGTCGGCAATTTCTTGTTCCAGTTGATTTTTACTCCAACCCGCGTAACCAAGCGCAACCACAAAATTTTCTGGGGATTTGTCTGAGCCAATCGAGGCCAATATATCTCGCGAAGATGTTAGCATTGTCTCCTCACTGATTTCAGTACTATTGAGCCAATGTTTTTGCGGCGTATGCAATACAAAACCTCGCTCTGGAGCAACTGGGCCGCCAATGAGTACTTGGCTGTCGAGGGAGAATAAAAACTCAGGCGATAAATACAGCTCCATTTGCTCAAGCAGCTCTTCAATCTCCAAACCTATTGGACGGTTAACAATGATGCCCATCGCCCCCTTTTGATCATGCTCGCAAATGTAGATCACTGAGCGTTCGAAAAATGTATCATCTAACGATGGCATGGCAATTAAAAAGTGGTCTTTTAAGCTATCCATATTCTCTCCCCAATAGTGCGTTAGCCTTGGGCTTGTTGGTCTTTCCAGATGATTTTTACCGCGATTTGTAGCCATGTCATACAAGGCAGAACTTGTTGATGAAGTTATACTAGATCAACAAGCAATAACGCAGTATAAAGCCGCTAAAAAGATTGCCCGAAGGGTTCGAATAAATATTGACCACCACAGACCAACAAGCCCTAGTATTATCCACCCGCCAATTTCACGGTGAAATTCAACTTCTCTAATATGGATTTTATTTGTTCGCGATTGTCGGTTTGTACCTCAATGCAGAAGTCTTTCACTGTACCACCGCAGCCACATTGTTTCTTCAGTTTTTGCGCTAACTCTTTTAAGGCTTTTTCATCTAACTCGAGCCCTTTGATCACACTAACGCCTTTACCTTTTCGGCCTTTACTGTCTTTGTGGATCCGCACGATACCATCACCGCTTGGTACTTCAACTTGCGGTTTAGGTTGTTCAATACGACCTTTATCAGTGCTATAAACTAATGCGATATTAGAATCTATTCTCATATTATTTCTTTAGCAATAAAACTTTATTTGAGTTTAACAAATCATAAAAGCAGAGGCGAGGATATAAAGCTAAAAGCCTAGGTACGCAACAGCCTAGCCGCATAGCGGCCAAGGATCTTAGCAGCGAAGCTGTCCCTAGCAGGACGCAGTCCGCCCTAGAAGCGAAGCGCCCTAGCAGTGACGGAGTCACGCCCTATAATTATAGAAAAGGTTTAACAAGGTTTGCCATCATATTGATATGATCATCATTATCGTTTAGACATTCGATGTATCTAAAGTTTTTGCCACCAGCATCTTCAAATACGTGACGATTTTCGCCCTTAATTTCTTCTAAGGTTTCTAAACAATCGGCACTAAATGCTGGGCAGATAACCGCGATATCGGTAACACCTTTTTCAGGCAGACTACCAATGGTTACGTCTGTGTATGGTTGTAACCATTTAGCTTTACCAAAGCGAGACTGGAATGTTGCCACATACTCATCTTCAGTTAGGCCTAATTTTTCTACCACTAAGCGAGTTGTCTTCATACAAAAACAATAATAAGGATCGCCTAAATGCAAATTGCGTTCAGGCATACCATGATAAGACATCACCAGTTTTTGTGGTTTTCCGTGTTGTTCGAAATCTTTTTCAATCGAGGCAGCAAGCGCATCGATAAGATCAGGGTTGTCATGGTAGGTATTAATAAAGTGCAGTGCGGGGATATAACGCCATTTCATTAATTCTTTGGCTAAAGCATCAAATGCCGAACCCGTTGTTGGAGCCGCGTACTGTGGGTATAAAGGCAAAACCACTAAATTATCTACACCTTGCTTGTGCATTGCTTGCAGGGTACTGGCCGTTGATGGAGAACCATAGCGCATAGCCAAATGGACGCTCACATCATGCCCTTGCGCGTGTAAATGATTGGCTAGTTTGGCTTGCTGACGTTGGCTAATGTCGAGTAGAGGCGAACCGGCTTCGGTCCACACTTGTTTGTATAAGGCTGCTGATTTAGCTGGACGAACACGTAGAATAATCCCATGAAGAATAATCATCCATATCAGTTTTGGAATTTCGACGACTCGAGGATCGGCCAAAAACTCAGCTAAATAGATGCGAACAGCTGATGCGGTTGGTGCATCTGGTGTACCTAGATTTAATAATAATACACCGGTTTTGCCACGCGCTTTGTGACCGGTTTCTTTATCTAGCCCTGAAAATCTAGCCAAAGTATCTTCTCCGTTATTAGTATGGATTTATAAATACATCAAAGTATGAGTAACTTGTGAGATGAAATTATAATTATATCGCTTTCGATTAACACAAAAAGAGCGCTAGTTATCGATTTGATGATCAAATCGATCGGCGCTCTAAAACGTCTATTTCAATTAAACTATTATCTCGATTAAATAGCTATATTAGTTAACGCTATCCTAAGTTAACTAATTATCCTAGCTAACTCATTTGGATAAGCTAACCACTTATAGAACGGACTCAATCGCTTTTATCAATTCATCGCTATCGGGTTTAACACGAGAGCTAAATTCTTTTACCGTTTTGCCATCACCTGAAACAACATATTTATAGAAGTTCCACTTTGGCTGGCCACTTTTATCACCTAAATATTTAAATACTGAGTTGGCTTCACTGCCTCTCACGGGTGATGTTGACACCATGGTAAACGTGACACCGTAGTTGATGAAACATACATCTGCGGTTTTAGCTTCGTCTTTTTCTTCTTGGAAAAAATCATCTGATGGAAAACCAATGACCACTAAACCTTTGTCTGCATATTGCTTGTGCAAGGCTTCAAGTGCTTCAAATTGAGGTGTGAAGCCACAATGGGAGGCGGTATTAACAATTAATACTGCTTTACCTTGGGTGAGTTCACATAAATTGACGTTTTCTTCAGAGTGTAATTTGCGGGCTTCAACATTGAGATAATCAGGACAACTTGCAGCGAAAGCCCCTGCACTGAGGGTAAACAAGCCTGCTGCGGCAATAAATTTAATCATGTTAAGTGTCCTTTTCTCAAAGTGAATAGGCACCGCTAAATGAATTTATCGGTGCCTAATGAAGTATCAATACATTATACGCGATACTTTTTTATTGAGATCAAAACCTTTTAGAAATAGAAACCAATATTGATGTTTAAGCGAGAATGCCATGATGTATCACCATTATTGATACCAACGCCTGGACCATCAACAAACCACATATTTTTACCGGCAATCCAATCTACATAAGAATAAAATTTACCTGCAGTGATGGCAACACCAGTCACATTCTGGATAGAATCATCAAGCCCTTGACCCGATGCCATTACCTGGCTGTAATCGTTGTAAAAATTTACATTAGAGATTGGACCCCAATCAACGTCAAACGATTTAGCAATGTTAACGGTAGCAACATCGGCTTGTGCAGCAATTTCAAATGGATATTGAAATGCACTCAGCGCAATACGTTCACTGTTGTCGATATCATAGTCATAATGAATATACTGTAACTGTAATTGCCATTGTTTCCAGTCAAGTTGCCAATGCGCTGCAGCGGCAAGACCATTGGTGTCTTCACCTACTACGGTAGCGGCATCAGCCATAAAATCTAATTGGCTGTATTGTAATGAACCACCTAACTTATGAGTCACTTCACCAGAGGTAAATTCTCGTTCAACTCGGGCGTTGATTTGTCCTGCCTCTTCATATGGTGAATCGGCTGTTGTGGCCGCATCAAATGAGTAACGATCATAATTAGAACCGTCGCCAATTTCGTCATTAGCAAAATACGCTAAGTCATAACGCCAACCATCTTGTTCATTTTTGTAATGGATACCGGCATCATAATCATCTTCAAAACCAAGATAATAGGTTGCGCCGAACCAAAATGAATGGGCGGCATAAGGTAATAATCCAAATGGCACTTGGGTTACACCCACTTGCACTGATTGGGCTTCATCAAATTGATAACCCATGTATGCATGATGCACTACGTCCATATTTTCATACCAACGATACTGAGCAGAGGCGAATAAGCCATCTTTACTCTTGTAGTTAACATCTGCACGGAACAGTTCAAACTCAAGTTTGGAGTTATTGTCGTAATCTTTCCAACCGTAGTTCACGCGCACTGCACCGCCGATATCGACTTCATCTGTGACTGGTACTGCTGAGGCCGCGAATGGAAACAAGATTAGCGAAGATAAGACGGTGACTTTTTGCCATAACTGCATGAAACATCCTTGAAAAACAATTTTATATAACGTGAAAAAATGTGTAACAGACAACGTAAAAATACGAATAAGGTTACTGAAAAAAAGATTTTTAATGTATTTTTGTTATCGCAACTTTCACAACAATAGTCATGATAACCACAGTAATGATAACAATAATGGTGACCATGGTAACAAAAAAGGCCGTAAGATGTGACTTACGGCCTTTAATAATAAACAGCTTGATGAATTATCAGCTTATTGACTGACTAAGATAATCACTAATCCATGTCTAGAGTAATGCCTTCCATTGTCCCTGACGACGCGGCTTCATTATTTTGTAATTTAATCATTAAGCGTAAATCATTAGGTGAATCGGCATGATGTAATGCGTCGGCATAACTGATTTCGCCTTCTACATACAAATCGAGCAAGGCTTGGTCGAATGTTTGCATGCCTTGTTCGCGTGACTTACCCATAGTTTCTTTAAGTAAATGTAACTCGTTTTTGGCGATCAAGCTGGCCACTCGAGGAGTATTGATTAACACTTCAATAGCTGCACGACGCCCGGTTCCATCTGATTTAGGGATAAGCTGCTGCGCGACAATACCGCGTAAATTTAATGACAAATCAAATAGTAGTTGGTTGTGCTTACTTTCTGGTACTAAATGCATAATACGATCAAGTGCTTGGTTAGCATTGTTGGCATGCAAAGTCGCCATACATAAATGGCCTGTTTCAGCAAATGACAACGCAAACTCCATGGTTTCTTGAGTACGAATTTCACCAATTAAAATCACATCAGGTGCTTGACGCAATGAGCTTTTAAGTGCGGCATCGAATGATTCGGTATCAATGCCCACTTCACGTTGCGTAATAATGCTTTTACGGTGGTTATGGACAAACTCAACCGGATCTTCAATGGTCAGAATGTGTCCGCGAGCATGTGCATTGCGGTACCCAACCAGTGCAGCTAACGATGTCGATTTACCAGTACCAGTACCACCTACCATGATGATAAGACCACGCTTACTCATCACCAAATCTTTTAAAATCGCCGGCAGTTTTAAGTCGTCAACTTCAGGAATTTGGGTTTCGATACGGCGCATAACACAACCGGCTGATTCGCGTTGCCAGAAGGCACTGACACGAAAACGGCCTAAATCTTTTGCCGCAAAAGCAAAGTTACACTCGCTGGTATCGTGAAACTCTTTCTTTTGTACATCACTCATTAAAGATTCAACAAACACCAGCGACTGCTCTGGGGTTAATTTATCTTCGGATAACTGACGTAACTCACCATCAATTTTGGCGCTGGGTGGAAAACCGGCAGTGATGAATAAATCAGACGCTTTTTTTTCCACCATCAAATTTAAAAATGGACGAACATCCATGATCCCAGCTCCTTAGAAATTAGCTTGTTTATTCGAGCTCTTCTGCATTGCATCTTCACGGGTAATTAAGCCTCTATTGACCAAGTTTTGCAGACATTGATCAAGGGTTTGCATGCCATGAGACATACCCGTTTGAATAGCGGAGTACATTTGCGCCACTTTGTCTTCACGAATGAGGTTTCGAATTGCTGGAGTACCCATCATAATTTCGTGAGCAGCAACTCGGCCACCGCCAATCTTCTTGATTAATGTTTGCGAAATAACCGCCTGAAGCGATTCAGACAACATGGTGCGCACCATACTTTTTTCACCTTCCGGAAACACGTCGACCACACGGTCAATGGTTTTGGCCGCTGAGGTGGTATGCAAAGTACCAAACACTAAGTGACCGGTTTCGGCTGCTGTCATAGCCAAGCGGATCGTTTCAAGGTCGCGCATCTCACCCACAAGAATCACATCGGGATCTTCACGTAATGCACTTCTTAATGCGGCATTAAAGCTATGGGTATGTTTATGAACTTCACGCTGGTTGATTAAGCATTGCTTATTTTGATGGACGAATTCGATTGGGTCTTCGATGGTTAAGATATGGTCATGGCGATTTTCATTAACGTAATCGACCATCGCAGCGAGTGTCGTTGATTTACCCGAACCGGTAGGCCCTGTAACTAATACTAATCCACGTGGGTAACTGGCAATTTTTTTAAATATTTCTGGAGCGCCAAGTTGCTCAAGCGATAAAATTTCAGAGGGAATGGTACGAAATACTGCGCCAGCGCCACGGGACTGATTAAATGCGTTAACACGAAAACGCGCTAAATTAGGCACTTCAAATGAAAAATCGATTTCTAGATGTTCTTCATAGTCTTTACGTTGTTTATCATTCATGATGTCATAGACAAGACTATGGACGCCTTGATGATCTAACGCAGGTAAATTGATTTTTCTTACCTCACCGTCAACGCGGATCATAGGAGATACGCCTGCTGAAAGATGTAGATCTGATGCTTTGTGTTTTACACTAAAGGCGAGTAATTCAGTGATTTCCATTGTAGAGACATCCATTTAACCAACATTATGACAACAATAGCAGACAGAATATCAATCGCCCAGAGTAGAATTAATCAAGCGGCGCAAAATTGTTCACGATCATCAGCTGAAATAAGCCTGCTGGCGGTGAGTAAAACTAAACCTATCAGTGACATCATTGCCGCTTATCAAGCTGGACAGCGTCTATTTGGTGAAAACTATGTTCAAGAAGGCGAAACTAAAATTACCGCCTTACAGGCAGATTACCCAGATATCGAATGGCATTTTATTGGCCCATTGCAATCAAACAAAAGCAAAATTGTTGCCGAGCATTTTGATTGGATGCACACCTTAAGTCGCGATAAAATTGCCCAGCGTTTACATGAACAACGCCCGAGTAACAAACCGCCATTAAACGTGTGTATTCAAGTTAATATTAGCCAAGAAGAGTCTAAATCGGGCGTCAATGCTGAAGACGTTGCCACGTTAGCGCTTACTATCAACTCTTTATCTAAGCTGACATTACGTGGATTAATGGCGATTCCTACCGCCACTAATGACGAGCAGATCCAACAACAAGAATTTGCGCAGTTAAAGCAACTATTTGATCAGCTCAAGCAACAGTATCCTAGCGTTGATACCCTTTCTATGGGCATGAGCAACGACATGGACATCGCCATCGCCAACGGTTCGACCATGGTGCGTATCGGTAGTGCGATCTTTGGCGAGAGATAAAGCTGATAGCATAGAGCAAAGCGACCCTAGAACCTAGCAGCGTAGGGCCTAGCAGGACGCAGTCCGCCCTAGAAGCGAAGCGATCTATCCGTGCAGCGGCCTAGCCCTAGAACCCAGAAGCGTGGCGTCCTAGGACTGAATTAGGTAACATACACACGAACTGGACATAAATTCACTCATTTATTGGATACAGACTCAATGACTCAAGCAAAAGTATGTTTTATCGGTGCGGGCAATATGACTCGCAGCATTATTAGTGGCTTAGTTAAACATGGCTATCCTAGTGACCTTATTCATGCAACCAATCCAAGTAAAGGTAAATTGGATGCTTTGCAGCAAGATTTTTCGATTCATGTTTCTCATGATAATAATGCAACAGCACAAGCTGCTGATGTCATTGTACTCAGCGTAAAGCCGCAGTTAATGGCCACCGTTTGCGAAGACCTCAGCTCACTGGATTTAACCAATAAGTTAATCATTACTATCGCAGCTGGTATTCCTGCATCACGTTATGCTGTTTATTTTAAACAGCCAATAAAACTTATCCGCACCATGCCTAATACTCCGACACAAATTGGTTACGGCATGACGGGTATTTATGCCGATGACAGTATTTCTGCCGAGCATAAAGCAATTTGCGAAACCTTGATGCAAAGTGGCGGCAAAGTGACCTGGGTTGATAATGAAGCTGAATTAGATCAGGTTATCGCGCTCGCGGGCAGTTCTCCTGCGTATTTCTTCTTGTTTATTGAGTCAATGATCGCTTCTGGGGTCAACATGGGCATGGCAGAAGACAAAGCAAGATTATTGGCAGAACAAGCAGCCTTAGGCGCCGCGCAGATGGTGATTCAAAACCAGCAATTATCGGTGACAGAATTGCGTCAAAATGTGATGTCAAAAGGCGGCACTACAGCCAGAGCCGTTGAAACTTTTCAGCAAGGCGGTTTAGTGGAATTAGTCGATAAAGCAATGACAAACTGTGTTGCCCGCGCCCAAGAAATGGCTAAAACATTTTAACACGATGAGATGAACTAATATTTAACTTAAAGTTAACCTCTTTGGTGTAAAATAGCTTAGGTAAAACTAAGCTTTAATAGCGCGGATCTGAGCGGTGAGTGATTATATTTGCAGCTTAGTACTGTATTGCTAAACATAAGCTCAGTTAATTGAAGCATTGATCCTAGTATGTGTTAAATACTAGATAGCATAAACATAAGCACTAAATTACATAAACGTAAGGCAATATCCATGAATGCAATGAGTTTTTTAGTCAACACCCTGTTTGACTTATACCTAATGATCGTCATTCTTCGTTTTTGGCTACAACTTGCAAGAGCGGATTTTTACAATCCATTTAGCCAATTTGTGGTTAAGGCGACACAACCGATTATCGCCCCAATGCGCCGACTATTGCCTTCGATAGGACGTATTGATACTTCATCGATGTTACTGGCCTTTATCGTCGTAATGGTAAAAATGTTAGTACTTACTTTCATGGCAGGCGCTGCGGTAGATATTCTTACCTTGGTATTGTTCTCAGTGATTTCTGTGGTAAAACAAGCCGGCGTATTACTTTTTTGGATGCTACTTGTTCGAGCGGTGTTGAGTTGGTTTAATCAAGGTTACAACCCAATTGTGATGGTAATGACTCAGTTAACAGAACCAATTTTAGCCCCAGTGCGCAAAGTACTGCCTGCAATTGGCGGCTTAGATTTATCTGTATTGGTAGTATTTATTGCCATGAACTTCATTAATATGTTGTGTGCACAGTACATCCCTTTTTGGGCGATTATTTAGTTGTTGGACATCACTAAATAATGACGGCTATAAGCTATTCCAACGATGAGCAGCAAGGTGACTTGCTGCTTTTTGTTTATCTACAACCCAAAGCAAGCCGCGATCAAATTATCGGCTTACACGGTAACGAATTAAAAATAGCCATAACTGCACCTCCAATTGACGGTAAAGCCAATGCTCATTTATCTAAGTATCTTGCAAAAGCCTGTAAAGTGGCAAAAAGTCAGGTGCATATCCTCAAAGGTGAACATAGCCGTCATAAGCAAATACAAATATGCCAGCCGCAAGTTATTCCAGCAGAAATAGCCGCACTTTTAAAGCTCACTCATCTATAATAACCCTATTGCTCAGCTCGCTAAGGACAAGATCATGTTTCAATCATTGCGTTTATCTCGCTCACTTTTACCGATATTATTATTGTCATTGATGGCAATGACGAGTACAGCTCAGGCAGAACAAAAACAGCAAGTCGGTAATTTCGATATTCACTACATGGCGCTCAATAGCACCTTTATTACACCAGAAATAGCCAAAACCTATGGTATTGAACGCAGTAGTTATAATGGTCTAGTTAATATTACCGTTCTCAATACCAGCCAAGATGGACACCCAGCAGTGCCAGTTGAAATATCGGGTATCGCCAATAACCTACTTGATGCACGCATAACGCTTGATTTTAAAGAAATCCGTGAAGGAAACTCAATCTATTACATAGCAGAAGTGCCTTATCGTGACGACCAAGAAGTTAATTTTACGATTACCATTAAGTACGGCAAACAACTAAACACATCATTGAAGTTTAAACAAAAGTTTTATGTCGATTAAGGCCTAAAATCTCGATAGCAAGCGATAAAAAGCATAGAGCGCTGCGCTGCTAGGACGCTTGGCGGCTAGAGGTTATAACATCAACAGCCTAGTCGCCCAGCAACTCAATCTTAGCAGCGAAGCTTGTCCTTAGCTGTGACCGAGTTACAACCTAGCAGGACGCAGTCCGCACTCTGGCGAGCCCGAGAGTTCCTAGCGCCGTAGCGCATCGCGGCTTTGTTAGCGTATAATAACGACAAATTTTTCTTCATTTCAAAAGCAAACCTATGCAGACTCCAATCAAACAACAAATTGTTCTTGCCAGTGGCAACAAAGGCAAACTTGCCGAATTTGATCAAATGCTTGCGGCATTTAACATTGAAGTACTACCGCAGAACCAATTTAATGTTTCTGAGGTGGCTGAAACAGGCACAACGTTTGTTGAGAACGCCATTATTAAAGCGCGTCATGCGGCTGAAATTACCGGAAAAGCCGCTATTGCAGATGATTCAGGCATTGAAGTTGATGCACTACAAGGTCAACCAGGCATATATTCCGCGCGTTATTCGGGTGAAGGGGCAACTGAAACCAGCAATTACCTTAAATTACTTGATGCACTCCAGGGTGAAACGCTTCGCAGCGCTCGGTTTCAATGTGTGCTGGTATACATGCGCCATGCAAAAGATCCGACCCCCATTATTTGCCAAGCATCATGGGAAGGCACCATTAACCATGCCCCGCAAGGTGAACAAGGCCATGGATATGACCCCGTTTTTATTCCTCAAGGCTTTGACTGCTCTGCAGCTGAACTCACTGGCGATCAGAAAAATGCTCACAGTCATCGAGGTAAAGCACTGAAACTGTTAGTGAGCGCCATGCAAGCCCAAGGCATAATCTTATCGACTAACACATCGAACAGTTCGTCGAGCAATACAATAACAATGGATGAGCAATCATAAATGACATTGCAATTACCGCCACTGAGTTTATATATTCATATACCTTGGTGCGTACAAAAGTGCCCTTATTGTGATTTTAACTCCCATGGCCAAAATGGTGAGTTGCCACAGCAGCAATATGTTGATGCGTTATTAAACGACTTAACACAAGACTTGGCTTATGTTCAAGGTCGAAAAATCCATACTATTTTTATCGGTGGTGGCACACCATCGTTATTTGATGCTAGCCAAATTCAACGCATACTTGATGGTGCACAAGCATTAATCCCTTTTGAAGATGATATAGAAATCACTATGGAAGCTAATCCTGGCACATTAGAGCATGATGACTTTAGTGCTTATCGTGCAGCGGGTGTGACGCGGCTTTCCATTGGGGTGCAAAGCTTCTCTAAAGAAAAACTTAACTTGCTTGGTCGGATCCATAATGAAGATGAAGCTAAAGTTGCGGCACAAAAAGCTAAGCAAGCAGATTATTTGAGTTTTAATCTCGACTTAATGCATGGTTTACCGAATCAAAGCTTTGATGAAGCCATGCATGATATCGATACCGCCACGGCATTAGCTCCGCCACATCTTTCGTGGTATCAACTTACCATTGAACCTAATACCTTATTTCATTCAAAGCCGCCTCAATTACCGGACGATGAGAACCTGTGGCAAATTTATGAACAAGGCCAACAGCGCTTAGCGGCATTAGGTTATGAGCAGTACGAAATATCGGCCTATGCAAAGCCTGGTTACCAATGCCGTCATAACCTTAACTATTGGCAATTTGGCGACTACCTTGGTATTGGCTGTGGAGCTCACGGCAAAATCACCTTGCCCGAATCAAATCAGATTGTGCGTACCGTTAAAATAAAGCATCCAAAAGGTTATCTTACTGCGGATAAATATACCTTTGAAACCACAGATGTCGTCGAAGAAGACCGCCCATTAGAGTATTTAATGAATCGCCTTAGATTGATGCTCCCAATTCCTAAATCTGAGTTTGAACAGCGTACCGGGCAAGCGGCAGAAGTGGTACAGCAAGGCATGCAAAAATCCATTGAACGAGGCTTACTAACCGAGACCACAACACACTGGCAGCTGACGCCTAAAGGGCATATGTTTGTAAATGATTTACTGTCTCAATTTATTTAACTGCACAATATAACTCGCGGTTTACTTTAATAAACAGTTAACTGCGAGTTAATCCTTATCCATTAATGTACAAATCTTCGACCGCAAATACACATCCTCTAACATTTCTATTCACACTTTTAGGCAAAGCTTTATTAGGATGTGCTCCTACATTTAGGTACTTTGGGAAGATATCCATGTCTATAAAAACAAAAACAACTCTGGTTGCTGTTGCTTTATCAAGCTTATTAAGTACATCGGCCCTTGCACAATTACAAAATGCGCCGCTGTCTAACCCACAAGAAAGTACAGCTGTAGCCACACAACATAGTGAATCTGAAAAAGCCAATGCATTGTTTGAAGCCATTTTTATGGAAAACGTCATGGCAAATCCGATTAATCAAACTTACCTTGGTATCAAACAAGATTACGGTAAATGGAATGACCTATCAGATGCTGCTGCCGATGCCGACATCGCTCGCAACAAAGAGCAACTCACCAGACTAACCCAGCTTGATACAGCAAAACTGGATCAGCAAGCACTGCTAAGTTATGAACTATTAAAGGCCGATTTAGAAAACACCATAAGCGACGATCAGTGGCGTTATTACAACTATCCAATGAACCAAATGTACGGTGTTCATTCAATGGTGGCATCATTTCTTATCAATCAACACCAAATAACAGATGAAAGTGATACTAAAGCTTATATCAGCCGATTAAACGCGGTACCGACACTATTCTCGCAATTAGAAACATCACTAGAAACGCGAGCGCAAAAACACATCATAGCGCCAAAGTTTGTTTTCCCTTATGTGATTTCCGACAGCAAAAATATTATTAGTGGTGCTCCTTTTAGCGATACAGGTAAAGACAGTGCGTTATGGGCTGACGCTAAACGCAAAATCAATAAACTCGATATCACTGATGATAAAAAAGACCTCTTATTAAATGAAGTAAAACAAGCCCTGCTCACTAACGTCAAACCGGCTTATGAAAAGTTAATCACTTATACCAAGACGCTCGAAGCACGTGCCGATACTAAAGACGGAGTATGGAAGCTACCTAATGGAGAAGCGTTTTATAATAACGCCCTCGCCCGCACTACCACCACTAACATGAGTGCAGACACCATTCATGATCTCGGTCTAACTGAAGTTAAGCGTATTCATGACGAAATGCGCGTCATTATGAAAAAGGTTCAATTTGCGGGTAGCTTAAAAGAATTTTTTGCTTTCATGCGTGATGACAAACAGTTTTATTATCCTGATACTGATGCTGGTAAAGCAGAGTATCTAGCTCAAGCTAAGTCAATCATAGATAATATGAAGACTCGATTAGACGAAGTGTTTACCATTCAACCTAAAGCCGATTTAGTTGTTAAAAAAGTTGAGGCATTTAGAGAAAAATCTGCAGGTAAAGCATTTTACGATCAACCTGCACCAGATGGCTCTCGCCCAGGGACTTATTACGCTAACTTATACAAAATGGATGCGATGCCAAAGTACCAAATGGAAGCGCTGGCTTATCATGAAGGGATCCCTGGTCATCATATGCAAATTGCTATAGCACAAGAACTGCAAGGCATTCCAAAATTCCGCAAGTTTGGTGGTTATACTGCTTATATTGAAGGTTGGGGACTTTATTCAGAATATTTCCCTAAGGAAATGGGCTTATATGCTGACCCATACTCTGACTTTGGTCGTCTATCGATGGAGTTATGGCGTGCATGCCGTTTAGTGGTTGATACAGGGATCCACGCTAAAAAGTGGACTCGTGAGCAAGGCATTGCCTATTATGTTGAAAATACGCCAAATGCTGAATCCGATGCGATTAAAATGGTCGAGCGCCATATTGTGATGCCATCACAAGCTACCGCATATAAAGTCGGTATGATAAAAATATTACAGCTGCGTGAACAAGCCAAAAAAGAGTTAGGCTCAAAGTTTGATATTCGCGAGTTCCACACTTTAATTTTGAAAAATGGTCCATTGCCATTAGATATACTTGAAGAGCAAGTCAACAAATGGATTAAACAAGTGAACTCACTGTAACTGACAATGGGTCATCTGCACCAACGTAAAACGGCAACCTAAGGTTGCCGTTTTCATGTCACCATTACCACAAAAAAATAACCCCAGAACAAAGTCTGGGGTAAACCAAATAAACTAGGATGATGGTTTTAAGGCCGGCATTGTTTTAGTTCGAAAAGCATTGCCAACTCTGATCCAAAATTTGCTACCTTGCAGATTTGTACGCTTAATTGAAAAGGGGTCATTTCTCAACCAAACGCATGCTTCAAATCATTTCGAATCAACACACAACCATTGTATTGATATCAGAACAGACTTCAACCACTAAAGCAGCGTAAATCACTAACCCCTTGATTAGCAGGTTACGGATCAACTAATAAAGACATAGCTTAAATATTTGATATAAAAGGGATAAAAATAGAATAAAACCTACAAGCAAGGCTTTGTTTTAAAAATAAAACAATGTTTCCACTTTCCTTAACATTAGCGCTAAATAAGAGAGGGAGTAAATATGAATAAAGCGATTTGTTTTAAGTTTGCAGCATCAAACTTGTCATATCTTTTTCACAATAGGCTTATTGAAAAATCAATACGCCTATTGTGAATAGATATCATCCTGCTCGCGGAAAAATGGCTATTTGATAAGCCCTTATTATCCGGCGTTGATGTTATTTACGCAGTTTATACAGGTGATCGAACTTAGCGTCCCAATATGGCGGGCTGCTAATATGCGTTTTAATAAAATCAATAAATGCACTGACTTTAGGAGCCAAGTGTTTACGACGAGGATATACAGCTTGTAATGGAAGGTTATGTGTCAACTGCCAATCGGGTAATAAAGGTACTAAAGTCCCTTGAGCAATCTCATCTTCCATCAAATAACTGGCTAAATACACAATGCCTAAACCACTCACCGCTGCCGATTTTAATGCTGGAGCATTATCAACACGGAAATTGCCTGACACGCCAATTTCGCAATAATCTTCACCTTTTCTAAATTGCCACATGCTGTGTTCATGCCACTCGCCTTGGTACACCAAACAATTGTGTTCGACTAATTGCTCAGGGCGGCTAATGTTACCATGTTGGGCAATATACCCCGGTGATGCGACTAACAAAAATTGACACTTCATTAGCGGTCTTGCCACCATACCTAGCGGCAATTGCTCAGACATGGTTAACAATAAATCTAAGCCTTCGCTGACAACATCAACTTTATGATCAAGTAAACTGACTTGCAGCTCAAGATCAGGATGTCTTGCCATAAACTCTGGTAAAGCGGGGATAATATGCATAGTACCAAATGATTGCGAGATCCCGACCTTCAATACTCCACGAGTTGCATCATTCAAGTTGTGCACACTCGATACGGCCTGCTCTGCATCGCGAAGTAATTCTTCACCCTGAAGATACAATAAATTACCGGCTTCAGTAAGACTTAAACTACGTGTTGTACGCTGGATCAGCTGGACACCAAGTTTATGTTCAAGATCTGCAACTTGAGTGCTCACTTTAGATTTAGAAATGCCAAGACGTCTGGCTGCAGCACTAAAACTTCCTGCTCGTGCAACGTGAGTAAAAATTGCGATAGGTTCTAACAGTTCTAACATGAAAGTCGCCTTAAGCTGGTTACGACATTAATAATAATTTCAGATATCTGTTCTAGTAACTAAACCTTGCCAAGCATCAAAATCAATATTCACTTGTTATGTTTTTACTGCTAAATAAGCACCAAAACACATGAATACTGTCAATCAACATCAACAATTGAAGATTCTAAAATATAACCACATCTAAAGTAGAGTGTAACTTTGTTATAATTGGCACCAGTATAGCAAAAAAAGCCTATATGGTTCTATATTTATAATTGACAATCTCTTTATCAGAACAAAGCAACACCAGCTATAGCGGCATAATCGTTAAAATAGGCGCAAAAAAAAGCCCCTGTGTCTTAATAAGAGCACAGGGGAAGGTCAGGTGTCGGGGAGACATATTGACGGTAAATCGATATAGGTTACTTTGCTGCTTCACCTAACTTAGCTAAGGTATAAGGAGCTAATTCAGGAATAGCCTGACGGGTTTGATTTTCAAGCACTAATAAAGTGGCAAAGTTATCACATACTTTATCGGCACGATCTTCAAGACCTTGCGATTGCGACTCAAGTTGCTTTTCGATGTCGGCACCGACGTTGTCCATCTTTTGTGAAAAAGCATTCATTTTCTCTTCAAATGACCCCCCTTCTGAAGACATTATTTGGCTACCCAGTGTCATCATTAATGATCCCATTGAACTGGTAACCATTTGTTCCATTTCTTGCTCAAACTCTTTGTTAAAAGCTTGCTCAATTGATGCTTCTGTTGAGCCTAAATAAAATTTATCGCCTTGTTGATATGCCATGGTATCAACACGCTTTTGAATACCGACCATTAATTTATCGATATGAACATTAGCTGCATCACCAAAAATAGGTGTTAACGCCATATTAACCGCTTGAGTAGCCACAGAAACAACATCTCCAACAAGGTCTATCACATCTGGCACTTGGCGAGAAAGTTCTTCTGAGTACTGGGTGAGTAATTTTTGTTGTTTGTCAGTAAGAGTCACTTTTTTACCCTCAACATAAAGCTGACCTAACTCAACACGATACTTTTCGATTCCATTATCGCTAATTTGTAGCGTAGTCGGCTCAACCGTTACGTCGTAGTTTAGGGTTACGTTACACTTCTCATCATTCAATGACATTTTTGCCATTGCAGGTGTTAACGCCCCAGCAGTGAATAACACACTCGTTAACGCTAAACCACAAATCAACTTTTGCTTAGTCATGATAAAAATCCTTTTGGTATACGAATATCAATAATTAGGTCGAATATGAAAGGTATAAAGCATAAGTTATGCCAAAAAATATAAGATTATGATTTATATTGAATTAAAAGCTTAGAAACAAAAAAGATGGGCGAGTAGAGAAACAATAGCGGAAGTGTATTCGTAAAATAAACCAAAAAGTAGTCTATTTTACGAATCTCAATAATAATTAATTTATCTGCACCAAACTAAAAAATAGATCGACCGAGTTGCTGACTGAGGTGCTCAAGCATCGCAGTGCCGGCAAGTGAGTTGCCATTAACATCAAGCTCAGGTGACCAGACACAAATTGACATGTCACCAGGGATAACCGCAATAATCCCGCCGCCCACACCACTTTTACCCGGCATACCCACGCGGTAAGCAAACTCACCAGCACCATCGTATAGTCCCGATGTTGCCAGTAATGCATTGAGTTGCCGAGTTTGCACAGGCGATACTAAACTGTCGCCATCGAGCGTTTTACCACGATTAGCTAAATAGAACATAGCCCGAGACAAATCAGCGCAATTCATTCTTAATGCACAATAATGAAAATAACTTTTAAGCACGGTATTAACGTCACCGTCAAAATTACCAAATGACTTCATCAAATAAGCAATAGATGCATTGCGGGCGCTGAACTGGAACTCAGAGTCCGCGACGACTTTATCGTAAGTGAGTATTGGGTTTTGGCTTAATTGGCGGACCACTTCCAACATACGATGCTTAGGTGCCCCAAGACGCGCTTGCAGCAAGTCGGCTATTACCAGTGCACCAGCATTAATAAAAGGGTTGCGAGGTTTACCGCGCTCTAATTCAACCTGCACGAGGGAATTGAACGAGTGTCCTGAGGGTTCTTTGCCTACCCGACTCCAGATTTCATCTTCGGTATATAAATTCAGTGCCAGAGTTAAGCTAAAAACTTTAGAAATACTTTGAATTGAAAAAGGTTCGAGGTAATCACCGGCACCAATTGTTTGACCATCAATGGTGGTGACTGCAATACCTATTTTATTAGGGTCAACACAGGCAAGAGCAGGAATATATCCTGCCACCTTGCCTTTACCCAAAAGCGATTTTACTTTATCGACAGCTTGCTGAAGTAATAATTGCTCTGGCAATTTAGCTTAACCCCACCAAATATCATATAAATCACTGACTTCAAGGTTAGAAACAGGCTTATCTTTCCAGAATGTTTTGACTGCTGCAGTATCTTCATCAGTACATTTACCAATAGCTTGGGTAGCAATAATACCTTCCCATTGCTTGTGTCCACCACCGTGGAAACCTAATTGACGAGGTTCAATAACTTCAATAAGAAACTGATCGACTAAGTTATCAATATCTTGCTCAGAAACTGACTCATCAAAGGTCCAGTTAATTTCAAAACCTAGCTCTTGAAACTCATCAACTCGTAATTTTTTACGTAAACGACGACTACGATTTTGCGCCATGGTGTATTCTCCGATTGCTGAAAGTGTAGTTGTGATTAAGCGATACGCTCAAACATGATATCCCATACGCCGTGACCAAGTCTGTGGCCCCTTGCTTCAAACTTTGTTAGCGGACGATGGTCTGGACGTTCGACAACTGTACCAGTTGTTGATTGATTTTTATAACCTTCTGCTGCATTCATTATCTCTAACATATGCTCGCTGTAATTTTCCCAATCGGTTGCCATGTGAAACACGCCACCAATCTTAAGCTTACGGCGGATAAGCTGTACAAACTCAGCTTGTACAATACGGCGCTTATGATGGCGCTTTTTATGCCAAGGATCTGGGAAAAATAATTGAACGCGCTCAAGTGAACCATCAACAATGCTGTGCTCTAACACTTCCATTGCATCGTGATGATATACACGTAAGTTAGTGACTTCAGCAGCACCAGCATCCGCAAGACACGTACCAATACCTGGCTTATGAACTTCTATGCCAATAAAGTTTTGCTCTGGGGCAGCTTTTGCCATTTGCACTAATGATGCGCCCATACCAAAACCGATTTCTAACACGGTATCAGCATCGCGACCGAACACTTGAGTTAACTCCAACGCTTGTGGAGTGTAATCAAGCCCCATTGTTGGCCAATATGCTTCAATTGCTTGAGATTGACCTTTAGTTAAACGGCCCTCGCGTAAAACAAAACTTCTGATTTTACGAATATACTTACCTTCTTCGTTAAATTCAGCTGTGGTAACGTCGCTCATTTTTGCCTCGTTGTCTGCGTATTCTGTTGTGCTGTGTAACTAGTGATAAAATCAGCTAGTGGCTATATGCCATCAAGCCACTCTTAACTAGCACGTTACGCAATTGCTATCTGTAATAGATCATTTATAAAGTCAGTTGCGCATTATACCTAAACTGATCGCACATGTTTATGCTAATTTATGTTTTTAAATAGCGCGGCTACTTGTGTAATAAAATGCCTATGGCTACACTGCGCCCATGAAAAATCTAAGCCCATTTTCTGAGCGTATTATCGCTTGGTACGACCTGCATGGTCGCAAATCACTGCCTTGGCAGCTCAATAAAACGCCTTACCGTGTTTGGGTGTCGGAGATCATGCTCCAGCAAACTCAAGTTGCGACGGTGATTCCCTATTATGAAAAATTTATGGCGCGCTTCCCAAGCGTTGTCGATCTTGCTAATGCGCATCAAGATGAAGTGCTGCATTTGTGGACCGGCTTAGGTTATTACGCCAGAGCCCGTAATCTACATAAAGCAGCACAGCATATACGTGATGCCTTTGATGGCAAGTTTCCCACTCAGTTTGAAGATGTTGTGGCTTTATCTGGAATAGGTAAATCTACCGCAGGGGCGATACTGTCATTATCACTTGGTCAACACCACCCTATTTTAGATGGAAATGTTAAACGAGTATTGGCCAGACATGGTGCTATTGCAGGTTGGCCAGGACAAAAAAACGTTGAGCAGCAATTATGGCAATTAACGGATGCGTTAACACCTGCCAAAAATGTTGAAAAGTTTAACCAAGCTATGATGGATATTGGTTCAAGTGTTTGTACTCGCAGCAAACCTAATTGCGCAGCCTGTCCTGTGGCAATTGATTGTGTAGCGCAACAAAGTGGCCATCAAAGCCTATATCCAGGTAAAAAGCCTAAAAAAGTGACACCCGAAAAATCAGCCTTTATGGTAGTTTTAGTTGATAACAGCGAAGATTCTATCAAAGTTCAGTTAATCCAGCGCCCACCAGCAGGTATATGGGGAGGGTTATGGTGTTTTCCACAATTTGAGCATCAAGCAGAATTAAATGATTATTTAACCCTGCATAATTTGACACAATCTGAACAAGGGCTTGCAGGGTTTAGGCATACCTTTAGTCATTTCCATCTTGATATTCAACCCGTATTAGTTGAACTATCTGTTGCTCAAGCTACTGGCATCATGGAACAAACCTCGGCTCTCTGGTATAACATAGAGCAACCTGCGAAAGTCGGCTTAGCAGCAGCCACAGAACGCATTTTGGCTAATTTAGCCGTACTTTTCGCGACACATTAGTGTTTACAGTAATTAATAAAGTTAGTAAGGAATCATCATGGCTCGCACAGTTCACTGTCAACATCTCAATAAATCAGCTGATGGCTTAGATTTTCAGCTTTACCCAGGCGAATTGGGTAAGCGCATTTTTGACAATATCAGTAAAGAAGCTTGGGGCTTATGGCAAAAGAAGCAAACCATGCTCATTAACGAGAAAAAACTCAATATGATGAATGTTGATGACCGCAAGTTTCTTGAAGAGCAAATGACTCACTTTTTATTTGAAGGTAAAGACGTTGAAATCGAAGGTTATGTTCCACCAGCGGAAGATGAATAACCTAGCAATATAATCGATAACAGTATTAAACAACAAAGCCGCTTAACTTAGCGGCTTTGTTTTATTCATCACTAATCCGACAGATTATTGTTTAACGCCTTCTACTACCAAGGCTAATTCAACATTAGCGGAAGCTGGACCTAAATCCATTTTGACACCGAAATCTTTCATCGCAAAACTGGTTGTGCCGGTAAAACCTGCACGGTAACCACCCCATGGATCTTTACCTTCACCAATAGCAACAGCATCAATGGTTAACGGTTTGGTTACACCATTTAAGGTAAAGTCACCATTAATCACAAACTGGTTATTACCTTTATCGACAATCGATGTTGATGTGAAAGAAGCCTCTGGGAATTTGCTGGTATTTAAAAAGTCTGCGCTGCGCAAATGCTTGTCACGTTCAGCATGATTAGAATCAACACTGTTAGTATTAATTTTAACGTTCACTTTGCCGTCTGCTACTTTGGCAGCATCGAAACTGAAGTCACCAGAGAACTCATTAAAGCGTCCCACCACAAAGCTATAACCCAAATGGCTTACACTAAATTGAATTGATGCATGTGCACCTTGAGTGTCGATAACATAGTCGGCAGCGTTAACAGCAACAGGTAACATAAACGTTGCACCCATGAGTGCTGCTATAAGGTGTTTTTTCATGACTTTTATTCCTTTAAGTTAATAACAAGTAGATAAATAGGTAGTGATATACATCGAACATAACGGTTAATCGGTTCGACGGTTAAACCATTCGATTATTTGCTGATACGACTTGGCAGCAACATTCTTTTAAGCGTGTTGTCTTTATCAATAACATGATGCTTAATCGCACCTGCGGCATGCAACACAACCAACCCCATTAAGCTGTAAGCAAGATATTGATGTATCACTCCAGCGGTATCGGCTTGATCATCAATAAAAGCGTCAGGAAATGGCACGGCAAACCAATCAAAAATCCAAATATCTCGACCATCAGCTGTCGAAATCATAATTCCTGAACACATAATGAGTAACATTAACGTATAAAGAGCAGTATGCGCCCACTTAGCCGCACGTTTTTCCCATGGCAGATGGTTCGATAATGGACTAGGAGCATGTGATATGGTCCGCCAAACAAACCTCAATAGTGTTAATCCAAGTAAAAGCAGACCGACACTTTTATGAAGATGTGGTGCCGTTTGGTACCAACTACTATAGTAGGTAAGCTCTACCATCCAATAGCCTACGCTAAATAGACCAATAACAGCGATGGCGGACAACCAATGAATAATAATGGTCACTAAACCATAGCCAGTCGGAGTGTTTTTTAACATGTCTTACTTTCCTCTAAACAAGTCACAACATTTTAACGTTAATTTTGGGAAAGAAAATCAGTAAAAATAGCCAAAATCGTTCTATAAAATAGAATTAATAGATTTTAAGATAGAGAATGACCGCATAATTAAGCAAGCTCTAATTAAACATATATCAATTGTAGTCACTACTAATCAAATATCATCAAGCCCGGTTGTTCGTCCGTCGTTAACATTCTTCAAACTAACCGGTTTGATTTTTATGAAACAAAGCGACACAAGTGTTAAAGACTCTGTCTCTAGCTGCGCTAATGTCTGGTAAAAAATTTATAAGATTAAAAGAGCTTCGAGCAGCGTTTGTGGTGAGTGTAAACTGCGTTATCGCTTACTGATGTAGCTTAACGACATGTCATAAACTCTGCCTTGAATTAAACGGCTATACATAGCTGCACAATTAATGTTGTCAGATTAGCTGGCATAATTCAGACCTATCTGAATCACTTCTCTCCCGTTGAGTAAATGTCCTGACATTTCAGTGAACCTAAATTAAGATAAAATGCCCTATAAAAAGTTCACTTCTTTACATGTAAAGAAGTGAACTATCAACGACTCGAGCTGGCCGTTAAAGCCAAAACTCTAACTATTTAGTTAAAAATCGGTCTAATGCAGATCAAGAAACGACAAATTCAATTTTCTGATTACTTTTTATGTAATCGTCAGCAAGCATCTATGACTTTATTCTTGGTGATTAATGCTGATAAACCACTTTCTGGGGTTAAAATCGATAAAAAAGCATCATTTTGCACATTAACTAGCCGAACGAGTGAAAACATTTAAAAAACCACTTGCACGATAAAATCCATCACTATACTATGTGCGCACTCCAGACGAGACAGGCATTGATTACCAAGTTAATACCTAGTTTGCAGTAGATAACTAACACTTAGTTAGTTGCCCGAATAGCTCAGTTGGTAGAGCAGAGGATTGAAAATCCTCGTGTCCCTGGTTCGATTCCGGGTTCGGGCACCACAATTAGCCGGCATAGCTCAGTTGGTAGAGCAACTGACTTGTAATCAGTAGGTCCCGAGTTCGACTCTTGGTGCCGGCACCATAAAAAACAAAAAAGCCACTCAATGAGTGGCTTTTTTGTATCTAATTATCCCCACCTACTAAATAATACAAGCTCACATTAAGCCCAGTATTCTCCCATAAAGCACAACGAATTCAGCTATATCAATATTACTGGATAAATGATTAAGAGTTTGCCTTATCAGATTAACTTAACCTCAAATAAACAATCAAAGATATAACCAACTTAGATTACCCCGCATCCCCGGCAGCGTTTCAGAGACATACTATAAGCAAAAAGAGAGCCTAGGCTCCCTTTTTCGGTTGATAAAATCGCTTTAAACGGTAAACGCTATTTCCAACGTCTCATCTTATGACCTTTAACGGCATAAAATAGAATGAATAAGTAGCATGGAAACATCACCATATACCCACCCTGCATACCTAAGGATGTCGCTGAACTGGTTAGTCCCCAAAATAGTGGCCCAAAAGCGCCACCGGCAATCCCCATTATTAACAATGCAGAACCTGTGCTGGTCAGTTTACCCATACCTGAAAGTGCCAATGGCCACACAGCTGGCCACACTATGGCATTGGCTAAGCCTAAAAATGCAATCATTAATAATGTATCGGGAAGTTGGGCACCACCAAAAGGAACTAATAAAGCGTTAGCTATGACATAAGACTGGCTATCACCAAACACGATACCGGCAGTTAATATCAGTCCTAAAATAGCACTGAGCATTAATGCATTAGGTTGGGAAATAAAACGGGGAATACAAATAATGCCTAAGGTATAACCTAGCACCATGCACAGCATGGTATAGGATGTCATTACCCCGTAATTCTCAACACCTAGCGTCAATGCAAATGTTCCAATCGTGTCGCCAGCAATAACCTCAACAGCCACATAAACAAATAAAGCAATAACACCTAATGCCAAACTTGGATGAGACAAAGCTTGTTTGATCTGGCCTTTTTCTGAATCGATTTCTGCTTGATCTTGTTCCAATTCAGGCAGAGGTGATTTTTTCACTGCAAAAGCAAGAACACCAATAAAGATAGCCATGCCAAGATAAGGATAAATTAAGCTGTTGGCCATTTCATCAATTTGAATAGAGGTTAATTCAGTACCGACTCGCTCTTTAAAACTATCTAAAATAAGTGCTGTGAATACCATAGGTGCAATCACGCCGGCGCCTTTATTCAAAATACCCATTACGCTTACACGTGCTGCGGCTGACTCTTCAGGACCTAAGCGAACCACGTAAGGATTAACCGCTGTTTGTAATAGTGTCTGCCCTGTCCCCATGACAAGCTGAGCCACTAGAAATAATATAAATACTTGGGTTTGGGCTGCTGGGATAAATAATAAACCAGCCAACATCATTATTCCCATGCCTAATGCCATACCATTTTTATAACCCACTTTACGAATAACCCAGGCTGAGGGTAATGCGGTAAACGTTACCGCAATATAAAATGAAAAGAGGATTAACGAAGCTTGAAAAGGGCTTAGCTGTAATATTTGCTTTAAGTAAGGCATTAAGGAGCCATTTAACCAGGTAGCAAAGCCAAGAATAAAAAATAAAATTGCCACAATTGTCATTGGTACAACACTATTTTCTGCCGATGTTTTTGTTGTTGTCATTTCCATAAACCTGCTCATTATTATATTTATAGGGAGGACTTAGTGGTTTAGAAATATCAATATTAATTGAGGAATATTAATACACACTCACCACTAAGACAGCCTTGTCATCCATAACTAACAACTCACTTTAATAGCTGAGTTAACCTTATACTCTTATGAATATTTTTCGACGGTACATCCACCACAGTACGAGCCATTGCACTGTGACTAAACCTATGACACTGATCATTAACTGACTGGAAGCTGGTGCTGAACGTATCACTCCACCTAACAAGCTTTGAGTGATATAAGACCAATCAAGGATACTTGTTCCTAAATAAACAATAATGGAGTTAACACCAATAATAACAAATACATAAGACCATTTTTGCCATTTTAGTACATCGATAATGGCATAAAATACGCTAAAAAATAGTAAGCTCCACCCTAATGTCACGAGTACAAAGCTACTGCTCCACAGATCTTTATTTACAGGAATAATAAAGTCGAGTAACCACCCGCCGGACCACATAAGTAGCGCACAGAGCATCATAATGCTCACTTTAGCCCAATCGCCTTTGGGGTGTGGCTTAACAATGTATTGGCCCACAAACACACCACATAATGCGTTAATGACCGCAGGGAATGTCGATAGCACGCCTTCAGGATCAAGTGCGCGATGCTGATAAGCCATACCCGGTCGTAATATACTGTCTATATAAGTATTAAGACTTCCATCTGCAGTAAATACTCCTGCTTGGCCGCCAGGAAAACCAACAAAACACTGTAATAAAATATAAAAAATGAACATCGATATGGTGATTAATATTTGAACTCGCAGCGAGGTGTGCCACACCACCATTGCCGCAAAAAACCATGCAAAACCAATACGCGCTAGCACACTTGAAAATCGAATCTGTTCTGGGTCAACAGGGATCCCAGTCCCCCATCCATGGTTATATAACACTCCCAATGCAATCAGTAACAGTAAACGTGTTAATGCATAACGGTATAGCGGAATTCGCTCACGAAAAGCCAATAAGTCGATACGCTTAGGTGATAGACCGAGCGCCACACCCGATAAGAAAATAAACAAAGGGAAAATTAAGTCATAAAAGGTAAAGCCGTGCCATTGACTATGTTGGGTCTGAGCTTCAGCAACACGCCATCCCGCCCACCCCGTTAAAGCAAATAACGCGGCAAAAATGCCTTCGCCACCGATAATCCAAAACATGTCAAAGCCACGTAATGCATCAAGTGACATAAGTCTGGGTTTGCTGGGCTTATCACGTTGAGTATTGGACTCAATTTTGCGATTAACTGACATCATAGTCTCTTTCATATTTACACAATTAGACAGTAAGCTTTACTGCGCAAAAACGACGTTGCCAGCAATATAGGTGCGACTGACTTTATTGGCCGGGTTTAATAACACTAGATCTGCTCTATAACCTGGTTTAATTAAACCTAGTTGTTGCTCTAAACCGAGAAATGTTGCTGGATATAACGATGCCATTCGTAAAGCTTCTTCATGACATAATCCAAGCATAGCCACGCTATTATTCACCGCCCCAACCATGTCTAAAACACAACCGGCTAATTCTCCCGTGGCTGCATTAAGCCTGTCCCCATGACGAGTAACCTGAGTACCAAATAATTTGAAACTGGCATCATCACTCATACCAACAGGCGGCATAGCATCGGTTACCAGCATGACTTTACCTTTAGGCTTAGCATTTATGGCTATTTTTGCTGCCGCAGGATGAACATGATGTCCATCGACAATTAAGCCACACCAAGCATCTTGACTTTCCAGCGCAGCACCGACCATGCCAGGTTCGCGTGAACCTAAAGCAGACATCGCATTATATAAGTGGGTAAATCCTGTAGCTCCAGCCTCTAATGCTGCATTCACTGTGTCATAGTCAGCATTTGAGTGCCCTAAACAGACTTTGACACCTGCTGACACCAGTGCCTTAATAACCTGAGTTGACACATTTTCAGGCGCCAGCGTGACCACTTTAATGCCTAAGTCTTGACGACTAAAAATACTCAGTTCTTTTTCACTAATTTGCCGAATATAGCGCTGTGGATGTACACCTTTTTTAGGCACACTTAAATGTGGACCTTCAAAGTGAATACCTAAAACACCAGCTTGTTGATTTGCAATAGCCACCGCAACCGTATCGGCTGCTTTTGTCATGATACTTACATCATCAGTAATTAATGTAGGTAAGAAACCTGTGGTCCCAAATCGTGCATGAGCACGGCCAATAATTTCAATACACTCAGTACTAGGCTCAGCATTAAATAACGCCCCGCCACCACCGTTCACTTGCACATCGACAAACCCTGGTGTGAGCGTACCCGCTAATTTTGTGACGGTATGGTGTTCGACATCAATTACATCTTCAGCACGTATGACAGCAGTGATCTTGCCTGCATCTATGGTTACGGCCATATTTTTATGAAATGACTCACCATCAAATAATCGCTCAACAATCAGGATTTGTTTCATAATACTCTCTGCTCTATATAGATTTTAATGAAGCAACTATAGTGTTTGAGTGACCTTCTTTAAGCCCGCGGGTTGATCAGGATTAATGCCACGGGCAATGGCGACTGCGGCAACATCAATGTAAAAACGCTGCAGTAATGCTAAAGGCGCAACTCGTGGATGAATATCTGCAGACGTTTGATTTAGATGCACTAAATCAGCACCTCGCTGCCTAACATTAGCAATTTGTTCTACATGGCTGGCATACGACTCATCGTTAATACATACATCAACAATCGCTAATTTCTTTTCAACTAATGTCACTGGGCCATGTAAAAATTCTGCACTACTAAATGCTTCAGCGTGTATTGAACAGACCTCTTTCATTTTTAATGCAATTTCTTTTGAAACTGCATAACCTAAGCCGCGACCAAGAACCACTAAGTTTTTAACGCCGTCCAATGACTCAGCAGTGAGTTGCGGTTCAGCATCAACTGCGGTTTGTAAAGCTTGGGGTAACGAGTTTACCGCTTGCGCTAATGATTCACTTTGAGTCCACTTAGCGGCAATTTGTAAAATAGCGGATAGAGTGGCTAGGTAGCTTTTTGTTGCAGCAACGGCTTTTTCTTCACCTGCACGTAATGGCACAATAACATCAACAATGTCTTTAATAGGCGCTGACTCATCATTGACCAATGCCACACAAAATCCGCCGGCCGCTTTAGCCATTCTTGCTTGTGCAAGAATGTCAGGGCTTCGGCCAGACTGTGAAATCACGATGACTAACGCTCCATCAAGTTGTAATGACTTACCGTATACGCTGGCAACAGAAGGAGCAGCAGCAAACGTAGGAACACCCGCTTCGATTTCAAATAAGTATTTAGCAAATACACCGGCATGATCAGAAGAACCACGACCTACAATCATGACAAATTTAGGCTTAAGTTCACGTAAGGTCTGACCCAATGTGTCAGTAATAGTCTGGTTGGCAATCAATTGCTCGGCAATTTTCTGAGGTGCGGTACGAGCTTCTTGTTCCATAACTGTAAGAATTGTCATAATAAACCTTGATAAAATAATGTTGAATTAACCAGTAACCTTGTAGGTATTGAGTTGACGTCAATTAACGTCAACAAACACTCTACTGATGATTTACATTAGCTATTGGTTGAGTTAAAAATTGCTTTTTGCCGAACAAATACGCCCCATATTCTGGTGGCGAAATAGAGGGTGAAATCTTGCTTGCTATCTCATTGTCTAACCAAGGTGTTAGTGGTTCTGCTAATCCACCAATAATAGAAAAACGACTTGGGTTAAGGACAAATAGCTTTCGAGCAAGCTCGCTTATGTAATTTGCTCCATCTTGTACAATAGCGATTGCAACAGCATCACCATCCTGTGCGCACATCAATACGATACGAGCTAGCTTTGCATAAGCGCTAGATGATTGACCGGCGAGATGTTCAACAATATCGATGGCATTTTTAGCGTTAAAATAATTCAGCAAGCTCTCAGTCAGCTTGCTTGAACATGCAAAACCGTCGAGAGCAAGTAGCACATGCTCAACCGCTTTTAAACCAAGCCATGCACCACTACCTTTGTCACCTAATGCAAATCCGTGACCGCCTAAAATAATACTTTGCTGACCAACATGCGCATAACCACATGAACCAGTACCAGTAATAATAACCGCACCATCTTCACCGTGATGAGCACCAATACAGGCTGTATGCAAGTCAGTCGTAAGATACATGGCTTTAAATGGATGTTGCCACTGAATAATTTGCTGATAAAACTGGCCAACATTAACTCCTGCTAAACCAATACCAGCGACTAACTGATGGCAAGTGTCAGGTGCAAAACCGGCATCGACTAAAGCCAAATGTGATGACTCAATCATTGATTGAAACGTTTGCTCTAAACCATGTAGTGGATTGGCACGACCAGCCACTGCGGTGCCAAGTTGTTGACCGTCATCGGAGTAAATCGTGGCACGACATTTACTGCCACCGCCATCAATACCGATATAAAGTTGCTGTTCGTTAGGCTGTTTGTTACCCATGACTGTCCTCTTGGTATTCTGTTTAACGCTACTATTTTTGATAGTCATCAAGCCTGTTAATAAGTTAACGCCATGTTACACCAAAAATGACAACGCTGTCATTTAATTTTTAATAAAAAACACTAATAATCAACAAAAATGATATTTACATCATATTTAACAGGAGGTTGTATAACTAAATTGTCTGCTGAATTAGGGGGTAACACGTCGCCAGTGCATATGATACTGACGACGCGGGTGTCTACTGGTTTAACAATTAGTCTACACGCAGAGTTCGGCCTTTTCGCTTACCATTAGCGGCTACTGCTCTAACATCAACAGGGCGTTTCACCGCTACCGCCGAGGTATATACTTGCCAAGGCTTATCACCTTCCCGATATTCTATCTGTAAGCCAGGAAAAGCAATATTCGCACTTAATATGCCGTCGTTAATTACTGCACCAACGGTGGGAACACGATAATTAACACCTGCATTATCTAACTTTGCCAGTTCTTTATTGCCTAGGTGGTTGGCGATTTTTTGCCATTGACGTGCTTGCTGTTGACGCATTGTAGTAGTGAAATGATCTGTTGTTTGGTTATACACAGCCCCTGCGTATTGGTATGGCACTTCCCATTCAGGTTTATACCATGCTCGCTCTGCTAACATTAATAGTCGCGGATAAATCATATACTCAACGGTTTGATCACTGCGTAACGTTTCACTCCATATTTGCCCTTGTATACCGTCAACAGTTTCACCAGCCTTCATTGGGCCAGCAGTTTGCTTGCCTGTATCGTCTAATTGAGGACGGTCATCGGCTTCAAAAGGTTGCCCTTCTATATCGAACCATTGTTCGGCATTAGCGGGTAAGTTACCTGGCATGAAGCAAAAAACATGATGGCTATTCAAGGCTCTAGTTCCCCAATAGTAACCATGTTCCTTTGGGTCTGCTTCATAGGGAAAATCAAAGTAAAGCACTTCAGGGTTGGACAATACCGTCGTCCAACCGTTATTAGCTTGTTGGTGAGCGCGTTGATAGCCTTTATGTGATACGAGATCCCAGACATTACTTTGAGAATGAGCAGGCATGCGGGCTGGATTCGTGTGGCTCATGCCATCACTCCAACCTGCTGGTTGAATACCTTTGTCGGCTAACATATTAGCGACACGTTCAATGAAATAAGCGCCAACATGATTGATATCAGTGACACCGTATTGGTTGCTCGCTATAAACGCTTGGCAAATAGGCGACTCAAGCCAAGCGCCTGCGGTTTCATCTGCACCGATATGATAGGTCTCTAACGGCTGCCCCGCTTGTTCATGTAATTTAGCGATTTCAGTAATCACTTTATCTATGAAACGGTAAGTAGACTCCATACAGACGTTTAATGTGTTGTCGTTGTAATACTGTACCGATGAATACTGTGTTGTATCGTTTGAGTCCGCTAATATGAACTCATTTGCCGCCTGTTTATCCGCTTTTGCCATCATATTTCGATAACGAACCTCCATCGATTTGATCGCTGCGCGTGAATGACCAGGCATGTCCATTGAAGGGATCACTTGAATTTGTCGAGCATTGGCGTACTTAATAATATCAATATAATCCTCTTTGCTATAGAAACCATTCACCTTAGTATCCGAAAAAGGCCCACTGCCTAGCTGTGGTAAAATACAACGAGTTTCAGACAAGTCATGACAACGTTTACTACCAACATCGGTAAGTTCCGGTAAACCGTCAATTTCTAATCGCCATCCTTCATCATCGCCCATATGTAAATGCAGTTTGTTTAATTTATAAGCTGCCATTTGATCTAGCAAATCTAAAATAAACTGCTTACTGTGAAAATTACGAGACACATCAACGTGCATCCCTCGATAAACGTATCGAGGACTATCTTTTATCTGCATAGGGTTAACGGTTAACGAGTCAATATTAAGTAATGAACTTAACGATGAAATACCATAACTAAATCCACTAGCATTAGCGGCTTTAATGATCATATTTTGTTGATTAATAATTAACTCATAGCGATCAGTGCTTTGGTTATTGCCCTGAGATAATCGCTCGAATACTAACGGGACGCCTGCACTCGATTGCCTGACACCAATGCGCTCCAGGCGGGCTAATGCGGCTTGAATATCGTGCAGTTCAAGCTGCACATCGACCAGGTTTTGGCGACTAATATTAATACCTTGATGCAAGGATATCGCCTTGCCATTAGCAACAATAACTTGCGATTTGGGAGTCGGTAGTAATGAATCAACGCTTAAACTGGCATCGGCAGATACCGTATTATTTTGGGTAAACAGTATTTCCGGCTTAGCCCAGACTAATTTGTCTGTTGGGCTACGCTGATACTGTCTTTTAGCATCGGTAAATGCTTGAGCATAAGGTCGAACTTCCATATTGGTTTCAGGGTCTTGCTGTACACGAGTACTATTAATCACTTGCGGGGTCAGCTCTACACCTTGAGCATCGTTAGCCACAATATAGTAATTGGGCATGGCATCAGTTTCAGAGAGTTGCCACAATTCGCCACGAAAACGCAGTGTGTTGGCTTGTCCTGCATGAAAACCAGTAAAAGCGGCAGTAGGGGTTATTCGATGAAGATCACCTTTAATTTGCTCAATCGTAAACTCATCACTTAATACTGCTTGTACAGGTCGCATTTGGCTAAAGTAAATAGCCCAATCAGCTAGCAACATATCGTATGAACTGGTGAAATCAATCTCAGCAATAAAACAACGCTCAGTCGCTTTGGCACCTTCAGCACAGGCTTCGTCGGTTAAATTAGACACTAAGCGATATGTTACGCTCACGTCATCTGCAAATTTGGCTAAATCATCTTGACTCCAAGACTGCAAAGCCATTTCCGACATAGGCGCTGATGATTGTGATGGTGTGCATGCGACTAAGTAGAAAGACATAATTATGGCACTAAACGTCCAAGTTGTTTTCATTGCGTCCTCGTTATCATCTAGAAGTACAGCTAATTTACCGTTATCGGTTTAGCTAACTGACATAATTTTTAGTGTCAATTAGCCTTTATTTAATATCAGGTTACTTGCTTATTACCAGTAAAAAAGCTGGAACATAAATCGCTTAAGATATGCACCAGCCCATACTTTTTTCTTGGGAGAAAGTAAAAAGTATCTTAAGGGATAGTGATGATTCAACCTGAAGTGCCACTATCAAACATGAATGGGAGAGCTACTCCTCATCACGTTAAACTGAAACAACGTTACAACCGCCAATGACAACGCTGTCATGCATAAGTTACCAATTTTAACCAATGAGATCCAGCTTTTTTACATTAGCCGACAAAAACAAACATAATTGTATTAACAACCATATATATCAATGCTTTAATAAAAAACCTGAGCGCCTTGATATACAAAATTCAACTTCGATTTATGACAAACATGCTTGTTACAAATAAGATAAGGCTCTGTACATCGTAAAATCCCCATAAACTCATAATCAAACTAAAGTTATCCGCCGAATTTGTAGATTTGGCCTTTACTCCTGCTGAATATTATTTTTAACTAATGTTTTTGATGTCGGTTAGTGTAGTTCGATAGGGGTTCATTATGCTCAGCAGCACAGATAAAACCAAAATGGCAAGTTTTATTGAGTTTTCTATTTTATGCAGCAGTTTTATTATTCATAACAGTACTCAAAAAATTATAATAAATGACTGTTACAACATTCAGTAAAGCCCATTATTAAGCAATACTATGTTAATGGTACTGCATTTTATCGCAGTCTAGTGACTGCTCAGTTATTTATTGGCATTAATGAATAGTGGCTATTTATCTGATATTTAGGCGGAATGTTGGACTAAGTTATCCATTGTAACTGCATGATAATGAGTATGTGAGTATGTGAGTATGTGCACCGTATCGTCAGTGATTTTAGAACCCGCAACAATGGTAGATATTGAGGTGTTTTTTTAATCCGTTAAGCTGAAGTAACTATTTCGTTTAGAATGATATTAACAGGCATTATCATGCTAACTTAACTAAGTATGTTATCTAAAAATGGCGCCATTTAGGCGCCATTTTTATAATCAGTTGACTAGCGACCTAAGACTTCCATGCGCGCAAGTCGATTAACTTGATTTAACGAGCCGAGATGGCCAAAAATAGGCCCTAAAATGCCACGTTTTTTTAGTTCTAAAAATGCCTCATCGGATAGCTGATTTAATTTTTGCTCGTCAATGAGATACAAGCCGTTAATATTACGTTTCTCGCCTGCAACATCTACGGTTAATGTTTGACTTACGAGTAATCCCTGCTCCGCTAAAAAGCCTAAGATGCCTCTTGTCGCTTGGTCTTGCTCATAATGGCTAATTAACTCTTGCTTACGAGCCTCTAAGAATGGGGTCTCTTTTTCCGCTTCAAATAGCGCTTGGCCTTCGGTAGTGCTGACATCTTTAGACTGCTCACGAATACCAATCCACACTTTGTCTTTTACGTCTGGATTCAACACTAAGCCAAGCGGATAGTCACGGATTACGGCAGGAATATATAACCCTAACCACTTACCGTCTTTTACACTTAGGTTTTGGCCGGGTTTAAGACCGAGCATTGCCACCGATTGAAACTCACCGGTGTCACTATTTTTAACAAATACAATGGGGTACTCTGTCGCAGCACGGCCAATTTCATGTAAGGTCACAGGCACAATATGTTGTTCTGCTATATGTGTGTAATCACTAGAAACTATTTTGAGATCACTGTGTTTAGCTGGGTCGAGTAGAGTAATTTGGTTGGACATCTTGGCTCCTTTGGGTGCGGCTCTGTGCAGGTAATCGCGACGATAGATAAAACGATCACAGGTTGGTTATAACCTGTTTACAATAAATTAGTATTGAAACTACCAAGTTAACCAATTTTTACAAGCACGAATATAACGATTTTGCGCTTTAACTTACCACTTGCTTAAATATCCACCAGCAAATAGATTTGTCATCATATTTTCTGCAGACCATATTGATGTATTTTACTGAGTAACTCTCGGTGAGCAGGTAAATGTTGGCATAACTGTTCGCTGTGCCGTCGAATCCTTGCGGCATGCTGTTTAGCGAGCACTAATGAGGACTCAGACATTATTTTCTTGTATGTCAAAAATTTCATGCCATACAATACATACAGGTAATTTTCTACATTGAACACTTCAAACTTAGAAAATAGGTCTTCACTCAAGGGCACATACTCTTGCCATAACGCCAGTTTGTTACTTAATCCTGCCGGGATAGTCTGTGGGTCGCGATTATCTATCCAAAAATCTGAATCATGACGATCAGAAAGGCAATAATGCATTTTGGCAAACTCAACGACCCGTTCCCATGCATACGACATAGTCTGATTAAATCGCTCGGATAAACTTTCACATTGACGACTATCACTAGGAAAACGACTTGCCAAGTAACCTGCTGCAAAATCCGTTAGCATGATTGATGTTGCCTCTATGGGCTCTAAAAATCCTTGAGCCAATCCTAAAGCGACACAGTTCTTAGCCCAAAACTGTTTACGGTAACCCACTTTCATTGGAATAGTGCGATACGAGTATTGATCTAATTGGCCACTGAGATACCGATTGAGCTTTTGTTCGGCTTGCTCACCATCGAGATGAGCACTTGAATACACTAACCCAACCCCACGGCGATTTGATAAAGCGATATCCCATATCCAACCAGCTTGATGAGCCGTTGCCTTAGTATAAGGGGGAATAATGGCATCAGGTTCAGTTGGCACTTGCACAACAACGGCTTTGTTAACAAATAGCTCCTGAGATTTATCCACAAACGGAACCTTCAGTGCTTTTGCTAATAAGATTGAATCAAAACCACTGCAGTCGATATAAAAATCAAATTCCTGCTCGCCACATTTATCTAAAACCAATGATGCAATACTACCATCGAGGTGCAAACGGGTATCGATCACATTGGCTTTAACATGATTAACCGCAAATTTCTGTTTGGCATTTTCAGCTAACAACAAAGCAAACTTTGCTGCATTTAGATGATAAGCATAACCTTGTACGGCCTGATATTCTGGGGTTGTAATTAATTTAGGGGCAAGGTTTGCTTCGCAAACGTCAAATTGACTGGAGACTAACTGGCTGTAAGCATCACTGGGATTTTGTAGCCATAACGAAGATAGATCATCTCCCATTGGACTCGGAGGGTCAAAAAGGTGATGATAAAAATTATCTCTGCCATGACGATGACTATCAAGCCAATTTTGAAACTTAATCGACTGCTTAAATGTCACATCACAACGGGTAATAAACTCGGTTTCACTGATGCCAAAACTTTGTAATGTTTTACGGATCGTCGGTACGGTTCCTTCACCAACACCAATAGTTGGAATATCAGGGGACTCGATCAAAGTAATAGTAATATTTTGATTAAATAGCGCTTTTGCAAGATGATTGGCCGCCAACCATCCCGCAGTTCCGCCACCAACAATCGCAACTGATTGAATTTTCATATCACCTCTTAATCCAATAAAAAGCCCGGCAAATGCAGGGCTTTTAGTATATGACTCAATTAATCTATTAGATTAGAAACGGAATGCGACACCCACTTTATAGCGAGCTTCACCTTCAAAGCTCCACACTGGGTAGTCTGCTTTAAACTCAGCAATCACTTCAGAGTCTAGTGGTGCAACACCTGTTTGGATGCTGTCTTCTTCGGTTAAGTTAACTGCTTCAAACGTTATATCCATCCAATCTGTCACGCTGTATGTTGTGCTTAAATCAAGTGTGCCATAGTCTTCATGTTGACGGTTACCATAGAAGCCAGGTAATTCACGCATCATGTATTCACTGCGCCAGTTATAGGCCAAGCGGGCTGAAAATGCATCCATCTCATAGTAACCGACTAAGTTAACTGTATGCTTAGACGAATCAGAGAACACACCCACTTGATCAGGATAGTTTTCTGCAGGAGAACCTGCATCTGCATAAGTATAGTTAATAGAGTAACCTAAACCGTTTTCATATGAATCTTGAAGTTGCAATTCAAGACCTTCAATACGACCACCGGTAGCATTGTATTTTTCACTTACCGTCCAGCAGTCATATACACCGACTCCACAAGCACTTTGGCCTTGAGCAGCAAGGTCATTATCGTTAATACCGATTTGTTGGTTTAACTTTTGACGAGTTGAAATGAATGAACTTACATCTTTAATAAAGTAAGTTGCTGCAGCTAAACCTGAGTCGCTGAAATACCACTCTAAACTTAAGTCGGCTTGAGTTGCTTTAAATGGGTCTAATGAAACAGAACCACGGTTAAGCTTCTCGTTACCAGGAGTACCATCGTTTAAACCCGGTAATGTTGACGTAGCAAATAGCTCTGCATAGTTAGGGCGAGACATTACCTGTGATGCAGAAGTACGTAAAATCAGATCTGGAGCTAAATCAAACGCGACGTTTAAGCTTGGTAACACATCACTGTAACTAGCAGAATCTGTTGATGTTGCATCAGCAAACTGACCTGTAGAACTGAGTGCATAGTAGTCAGATTCAATGTCGGTAGAGATATAACGTAAACCAAAGTTACCACGAATGCCTTCAGACTCGAAGTTAGCCATTGCATACACTGATAGGTTTTTCTCGTTCAATGTACCGTAACCAGACTTGTCACGAGTAAAACCGTTAATTGCCGCTTTAGCATCGTTAATCATGTTATCAAAGTTTGGCTTAGGCAAAGTAAAACCAGCACCCGAGCTCATTGTGCCGTCAAAATAATAAGAGGCATCATGAACGGCGATATCACCAACGATTGCTGCATCAGTTTGTTGAGTCACATCGTGGTCAGCATAACGAATACCTGTTTTGATTGACGAAATGGCCCCTAAATCTGTTGGCACTGTCACATCAAACTGAGCATAGGTTTCTTCGTCGGTATTAGGCTGTTTCTTTAATGCCCAACCCGCGCCAGATAATTGGCCATTGTAGTCTTCAGCACTAAAGTTTTTATTAGCAATATCGATGTCAATGATATTGCCCGTTGCATCATAGTGGCCAGCAAAATCTGAAGGCTTACCGATTGAGTTACCGTAGTTAGAGGTTAAACTGGTACCACCATCTGCCTTGGTATTACCGATACTACCTTCAATTTTGAAATTTTCATTATCATAAGCGAAATTGAAATCAAGGGTATCAGAAGTCATTTCAGCTTCTCGAGCCCAAGTTTGGTTCCAAGCGAAAGCATCCACACCAGTATGAGTAATATCTGTACACACACCCGCAGCGTTAGTTTGATTACAAGTGCTAACACCTTGCTGAGTTGGGAATAAGAAAATGGATGTGTTGGCATTATCAGCCTTTAGACTTAAACCTGTGTAGGTTAAGCCAAACTCTAATGCATCATTAGCACGGTATTGCGCGGCAACGTTTAACGCAGTGCGTTCACGGTCTTGTTGGAAGGTAGAAGGAACAATTTCACCCCAACCTAGCAAGGTTTCAATACCATTACGCTGATACTGGGTGTTCGCACCAGCACCAGAGATTAAGAAACCGAAGTTTTCGTTTTCATTTTTCCAGCTATATAGGCCAGATAATTCAGGATCAGTTTCTTCTGAAATCGTGCCATAGTCACCTTTGGCACTTAAAAATACTGTGTTTGACTCTAAGTCTAATGGCTTACGAGTCTTAACGATTACCGTGCCACCGATACCACCTTCAGGTAAATCAGCTTGCGAAGATTTATACACTTCGATACCACTGATCATTTGCGGTGGTAGTAACGAATAGTTAAAACTACGGTCAATGGCTTGCTGATCAAACCAACCAGTAGATGCAACTGAATGTCCGTTTAACAATGTGCTAGTCAATTGGCTCGAGGCACCACGAATAGACACCTGCTGACCTTGACCAAACTGGCGGTTTACTGCAACCCCAGGGATACGACCTAATGACTCACCGACATCGCCATCAGGAAACTTACCAATATCTTCTGCCGTTACTGAATCCACTACAGAATTAGCAAAACGTTTTTCGTTAATTGAAGCTTTCATGGAGGCACGCATCCCACGAACTTCAATTTTTTCAATGTTATCATCAACAGTAATTTCTTCTGCTGCAATAGCACCCACTGACACTATACTGCCAAACAGAATCGCAATTTGAGTAGCAAGTACATTTTTTTTAAAGATAGATGGTCGCATCTTTTTCCCCTTCCATAACTTTATTATCGTTTTTGAGTTCATAACCATTCACTAGGAATGACAACGCTGTCATGTCTGGAGCAAACATTACACAAAAATTAACAATGACGCCACAAAAAAATAACCGTTCCTGCTAATTCATTAATGTTTCTGCTAGATAAACAACCTAAAAAAAATAACAAATCATTAAAAAACATTTATATAGATAGGAAAATGATTTTAGACAGTATGTATTTTTAATTATAATAAATGGCGTAATATGAGTAGAAATGAAATTGAGGATTGCCAATTTATACAAAAACTCGCACTATTAGCAGACAAATAACCCACTTAATGTTGCGGCAATTTGCCTTGTTGAGTGGTGTTTCGCCTGAATGAAGAGTCATTTCTGACATGAAAGTAACGATTAACGACGTCGCAAAATATGCCGGCGTATCGATAAAAACTGTTTCACGGGTGACAAATAAAGAACCCTCAGTAAAACAAGCCACCATTGATAAAGTAAACCAAGCGATAACAGCATTAAATTACCAACCTAATTTAGCAGCAAGAAATTTAGCGAGCACTAGCTCGTATGTTATTGGTTTTATTTACGATAACCCCAATGCGTACTATGTCATTGATATGCAAAACGGTATTTTATCTGCCTGTAAAGACAGAGGATTTGAATTACTTATTCATCCATGTAATGCAAAATCCGAGACCATTTGTGATGAGCTGACCACTATGGTTAAGCATGCTAGATTGGCAGGGTTGGTACTTACACCACCGATGTCCGAAGACCCTAATATTTTGGCAGCCTTAGACCAGATAGGTGCTAATTACGTTAAAATTATTGCAGGTGAAAAGATCATCAATAATAACGGATTGACGGTATTGGTTAATGACCAAAGAGGTGCGGTTGAAATTACTCAACATCTTATTGATTTGGGTCATAAACATATTGCATTTCTTAGTGGTGATTTACAACATGAATCAACAAAAGAGCGATTACTTGGATTTAAGAAAGCGTTAAAAAACAACTTTCTAACTCTAAATACTGATTGGGTGCTTGAAGGGGAATACTCATTCGAGTCCGGTTTAGCTGGTGCAAATAAACTCATTGCTATGGCTAAACGGCCGACTGCAATTGTTGCCTGTAACGATGAGATCGCCGCTGGAGCATTATTCGCAGCGCGATTAGCTGGACTCGATATTCCAACAGAACTATCTATTGTCGGTTTTGAAGATAGCCCATTCTCTCGTCAAACATGGCCTAAATTAACCACAGTCCATCAACCCAATATCGAAATTGCTCAAATTGCGACGCAACTGTTAATTGATAAACGCAAAAATCAAACAACTGAAACGTTCAGATGCTTTACTCCAACACCGGTTATTCGTAACTCAACAACCTCGCCTACATAACACCAGAAAGCCTCTATCAATAGAGGCTTTCTGGTGTTTATCAACATAAACTCGTTTAATGCAACTTAAGTTTAGGACGTTGCCAGCGCAGTAGTTTTTGCGCAATACGATATACCGAAGCCGAGAACCAGCCATATAAACTGGCTAAATGACGCTGATAAAGCGAAATATACATCAAACGCGCAATATGACCTTCAACAAAAAAGTCTCCTGAACGTAGACTGCCCATTAAATTACCCACTGCTGAGAAACGACTAAGTGAAACCAATGAACCATAGTCCTTATACACGAAAGGCTTTTCTGGTTGTTGTTTCATCTTTAAGCAAATATTGGCATAAAGGCAATCGGCCATTTGGGCTGCCGCTTGGGCTCTTGGTGGCACAGGTTTACCTGATGGTAAAATAAGTTGCGCACAGTCACCTAAGGCGTAAATATCATCAATGCCTTTAACATGCATACAATCATCTACATCAATTTGATTACGAGGAGTGATCGGAAGTTGAGTAAAGTGTTCAAAAACTTTCGGACCTTTTACACCTGCTGCCCATACTTTAATGTTGGCTTTGATAGTCTCACCAGTCGCTGTAACGAAACCTTCTTTAGTGACTTCTTTAACCTGCACACCTAAATGCAATTTAACGCCTAACTTTGACAGTACAGTTTGTGCTCTTGTACTGACTTGCTCTGGTAATTGCGGGAGGATTTTGCTTGATGCTTCAATTAAGTTTATGTCTAAATGATCTTTAGAAATATTTTGGTAGCCATACTCTCTTACTGATTCAATAACATGATGAAGTTCAGCTGCAAGCTCAACGCCTGTGGCGCCAGCTCCTACAATACCTATACCTAACTGGTCTTGGGTTTCATTAAGCTGTAATAGTGCATCCATGAGCTTATGATGAAACAGATTAGCACTATCTAAGCTGTCTAAGAAAATACAATGTTTTTCAGCGCCTGGTGTATTAAAGCTATTTGAAACGCCTCCCAATGCTAAAACAAGCGTATCATATTCAATATTGCGCGCAGCAATAATGATCTCACCTTCATCGTTGTACACTGGAGCCAGCTGGATTTGTTTGGTATTCGGATCACATTGATCAATAGCGCCACGAATATACCGGTAACCGTTCTTTAAACCGTGATCTCGATACTGTAGCCCTTCAATTGATTGATCAATGACACCAACTGCCACTTCGTGCAATTTTGGCTTCCAAATGTGAACGGTATTTTTATCTATTAAACTAATATCAACTAACGGGTTTTTACCAAATTTTCGTCCCAATTTTGAAGCCAACGCTAACCCTGCCGCCCCTCCACCTACGATAACAATTCGCTGAACCATACATTACCTCAGAGATACCTTATTCCAACAACTTAACTACAAAAATATACACGTATAAAAAAAGGCCCTATGGGCCTTAAACTGCTTCTTCATTTTCTTCGCCGGTACGAATACGAATAACACGCTCTACATCGGTTACAAAAATTTTACCATCACCAATTTTTCCAGTTCTAGCAGTATCAACGATGACATCGATTGCACGCTCTAAAAGCTCATCTTGAATAACGAGCTCGATTTTTACTTTAGGTAAAAAATCCACCATGTATTCTGCACCACGATAGAGCTCTGTATGACCTTTTTGACGGCCAAAACCTTTAACTTCAGATACTGTCATACCCGTAATGCCAATTTCAGCAAGTGACTCACGCACATCATCAAGTTTAAACGGTTTAATAATCGCTTCGACTTTTTTCATTAAATACTCCTGTCATCGCTAATTTGTTGATTAACCCTACTCGGTATAAGAGATGAGATAAATCGATATAAAGATCGCTTCACGTCTGCAATATAAAACTCACCATTTGTGTTACAACAGGTATTTGCACGCTAATACATGGCAAAGACTGTTTGAAAATTATTGTTATCCTTTGCAGAGGATGATTAAGCATATGTCCTAATTACAGTTTATATGCTTGCTAACGTCATTCAAATATCTTACTTGAAAGCGCTGCCAATTGTCGCGGCTATTTTACGTATTTATGAAAAGATATTTCGCAGCAAATCCACTGTTCATTTTCTATACTAACTTAATCTTGCTGCAGGACGCAGCTGACAACGTTTAAGGATGAACAACGATGAGATTTTCTATTCAAGACAATGGCTTCAGTTTGATTGAAGTTATTATCACCACGCTAGTCGCTTCAATTATGTCATTGATAGCTATCCCCCCATTAAATGACGTGATTGAACAAATCAGAGCCAGAAGTACTATTCAAGTTATTCAACAAACTATTCAATTAGGCCGAAATATGGCCATAAGTTACGGTGCAAGGGTAACGGTTTGCCCTTTAGTTGAAAACGTGTGTTCTGAGGATTGGAGTCTTGGGCTAAGTGTTTTTATTGACCAAGGTGAAAAAAATCAACTTGATGCGAATGACCAACTACTCCAACAGACATCACCGTTTAATGAAAATGATTATATTAGATATAACCGCCCGGCGATCCGCTTTCAACCTGATGGACTTGCCTCTGGCACTAATGGCACATTAACTTACTGCCCTGGAAAGGTTGATAGTGAATATGCAAAAGCGGTTATTGTTAATCAAGCCGGTAGGGTAAGGATATCAAAGAAGAAAAATATAACATGTAAACTTTAGCGAATCGTAAAATGACAAATTTTACACGTAAGAAATTGATTGCGACTGATGTCCGCAAATAGTCAATAAAACACTGTTATTCAGGTTGTGCTTGGTTATACTCTGCTTATATGGCAGAGGACTCTCGCATGAAAAAAATACAATCTGGATTTACCCTAGTAGAATTGATGGTCACTGTTGCAGTTGCTGCAATACTGTTAGCAATTGGAGTTCCTTCGTTAACTAGCCTTTATGAAGGTATTCGAGCAAGAAGCGCTATCAGTACAATTGAATCATCATTTGTATTTGCGCGTAGCCAAGCAGTTAGTTATGGCAGTAGAGTCTCAGTCTGCCCAATGGCATCGACATCATGTGGCAGTGACTGGAGCAAGGGTTTTAGCATATTCATTGATAATGGCACTATTGGCACTATGGATACGACCAATGGTATTGCTGATGTGCTATTACGCAAGGTAGATGCATTTAACAGTAACGATATTATTAAATCAGATTTATCACGATACAGTTTTAACCCTGATGGTATGGTGGCGAATGGCAACAGCGGCACTTTGCGATATTGCCCTAGCACTGCAGACAACAGCTCTTCTGAGGCCATAAGTATGAACTCGTCAGGCAGGATTTCTAAAATGAGTGGTACCGTAACCTGTAGCTAGGGGCTGTTGATCTTTGCTGTACAAATGTTGATCAGCAATACATCGGTAGCCACATTAACATAAACGCCAGTGACACCATACTGGCGTAATTTCTTGCTAGCTTGTCATATCTTATTGATATTGCTCGATAGTGTTTAATTCTTCCAAAAGCATTCTCCACTAAATGTCGATACCGATATAAGCACCAATCGACTTTTTCTTGAGGTGTATTCTTATAGCGGCGCTTTGGAATAACGGATTTCCCGC